>JAIRTK010000225.1 GCA_031254955.1 Opitutaceae bacterium | reverse complement strand
GTCCTTGCTGGAGACGCTCGTGCTGGCGGTCGTCTCGGAGTTGATGACGCAGCTTTCGTTTCCGACCGAGGCCGCTCGGCGCGCGGCGAGCGATCGCGGGCTCGATTTTCTCGCGGGCGAGATCACCAAGCTGAAAGCCGCCGTCGCGGCCAGGCCGGAGAGGGTTTTTCGCCTCACCGAGGCCGGCACGCGCCGCCGCTTCACGCTCGCGCATCATCGCCGCGTGATGGAGCTGATCCGCAACGAAATGCCGGGGCAGCTTTTCGGCACGAGCAACATCCATTTCGCGTTCGACATGGGCCTGCGCCCGGTCGGCACGCAGGCGCACGAGTTTGGGATGTTGTTCCAGCAACACGGCGGCACGCTCAAGACCTTCGTGTCGCGCTCCCTCCAGGCGTGGGTCGAGGAATATCGCGGCGACCTCGGCTACGCGTTGCCGGATGTGCTCACGACCAGGGCGTTTCTGGAGAGTTTCGATTTGTATTTCGCCAAGCTCTTCGACGGCGTGCGCCATGACTCGGGCGACCCGCACGAATGGACGCGGCTGGTGGTTTCGCATTTCGAGAAACTCGGCATCGACCCGGCGTCGAAGTTTGCCGTGTATTCCGACGGGCTTGATTTCGACGCGGCGCTGGACTTGTGGCGGCGTTACGAGGGCAACCCTTGGAAAACGAGCTATCTCATCGGCACGTTTTTATCGAACAACATCCCCGGCCACAAAGCGCTCAGCCAGGTGATGAAGCTCGTCGCGGTCAACGGCCAGCCGGTCGCGAAAATTTCCGACGAGCCGGAGAAGGCCATCTGCGACAGTCCGGAGTTTCTCGCGGCGCTGAAACAAACCTTCGGCATCGCGTGATGCCGGCGTCGGCGCGCCGGTGGTTTAAGTTGAAAGTTCAGGTTTAAGCGCCAAGCCTGCGTCTTCGGATTCTTAAACTTAAACTTCAACAGGCGGCGCAACCGCCCTCCGTCAAAACAGCGAGGAACCCGTTTTATTATGGACATGCCAAAACACACTCCCGCCGCCAAGCCCGTCGCCACTTCCGCCATCACTCCTGCCGCCAAGCCCGCCGCCAAGCCCGCCGTCGCGCTCATCGTGGTGGACGTGCAACGCGACTTCATGACCGGCGGCGCGCTGGCCGTGCCGCTCGCGGGCGAAAACCTGCCCGCGCCCGAGCGCATCCTGCCCCGCGTAAACGCCCTCATGGCCGGCGGAGGTTACGCGCGCGTCGTGCTCACGCAGGATTTCCACCCGGCGGGGCACTGCTCGTTTGCGAGCACGCTGGGCGTGCCGCCTTACGCGAAGGGCAAAACCGCCGCCGGGCGCGAGCAAGTGGCCTGGCCCGAGCATTGCGTGGCGGGCACCGCCGGCGCGGAA
The DNA here is from genome assembly GCA_031254955.1 of Opitutaceae bacterium. Lineage (GTDB taxonomy): Bacteria > Verrucomicrobiota > Verrucomicrobiia > Opitutales > Opitutaceae > Termitidicoccus. The sequence continues at coordinate 4,456 of JAIRTK010000225.1, read as the reverse complement.
TTTCATCCGGGGCTTTATGCGCGTTATGCAGACGCCATCATCCGCAAGGGAGTGCACCCCGACTGCGACAGCTACTCGGGTTTTGCCGACGACGGCGGCGCGCAAACCGGACTCGCCGGCTACCTGCGAAACGCGGGCATCACGGACGTGGACGTGGCGGGCATCGCGACGGATTTTTGCGTGAAAGCGACCGCGTTGCACGCGCGCGCAAACGGATTCGCCACGCGCGTGCTGCTCGACGCGTGCGCCGGCGTCGCCGCCGCCAGCATCGACGCGGCCATCGCGGAATTGCGCGCGGCGGGTGTCGCCGTGGTGGTGGACTAAAAACGGCGGACGGACAGGAAAACACAATGAACAACGACACGCGCGCACCGGACGACGAACCGGAACTTCTCCACGCCACCCGCTGGCTGAACCTTTATCGACGCGGACGGTGGATTTATGCCAGCCGCCGCAAAGCCGACGCCCCCGCCCGCATCGACGGGCTGAACATCATCGCGTTTCACGAGGAACCTGCGCGCGCCGGCGCCTGTATCGGCATCGGCACTGGCACCGCCGCCGATGCAGGCGGTCACGCTGACGTTGGCACTGCCGCCGCCACCGCCGCCACTGCCACTGCCACCGCCACCACCGCCGATGCGCCCGACGGGCGTCCGCGCCGCCGGCTGGTCGTGATTGAAGAGTGGCGCGTGCCGGTGCAAGCCTGGGAGTTTGCGCTGCCGGCGGGATTGCTGGAACCGGGCGAAGAGCTGGCCGCTTGCGCGGGCCGAGAGCTGGCCGAGGAAACCGGCCTCGCGCTCACGTGGACCGGCACGCGCAGCGGCACGGTTTTTTCCTCGCCCGGGATGAGCGACGAGACCCTGGCGTTCATCGTGGTCGGCTGCCAAGGCGCCCCCTCCGAAAACCCCGGCGTGGAAGGCGAGCAAATCCGCGTGCACCTGCTTGACCGCGAAGACTGCCGCGCCCTGCTGGCGCGAAACGGACGCGGCGAAGCCACGCTTTCCAGCCGCTTGTGGCCAGTGTTATTTGCGATCGCGGAGACCGGCGGTTTTGGCGGCCATGCGCTTGGGTAGCCCCCGAATGCCGCTTGGGGACGCTTTGTTGAAGACCCATCCCTGATATCAAAAGCCTTCTCTTTTTAACCACGGGACGATACGGCCAGCCCGAAAAAAAACACCACACCAGACGAAAACACCACACCAGCCGCACCAAACAAAAACACCCGCCCAACCGAACGAGCCGCACCAGCCAAAAACACCCGCCCGGACAAACGAACCCGCCCGGACAAAAAACCGCCTCCCACCTTTCCCGATGACCACCCCCCGCAATCCCATCCCCGCCCGCGTGGCCGAGACGCTTCGACGCTTCCCTCCATTCTCGATGCTGCCGGAAACCACCGTCACCGGACTGGCCGCGCGCGCCGACATCCGCGTCGTGCCGATGGGCGACTTCATCTGGAAACAAAACGCGCCCCCCGGCGACGAAGTCCTCTTCCTCGCCCAAGGCCGCGTCGAATACATCTGGGAACACGACAGCCGCGGCGAACGCGTGGACGTGCGCGACGTCGGCGACACGCTCGGCCTCTCCGCCCTCGTGCGCGGCGAACCCTTTCGCGTGACCGCCCAAGCCGTGGAAGACAGCCTGCTCTACGGCCTCCCATGGCCCCCGCTCAAAGACGCGCTCGCCCGGCACGACGAAGCGCGAAACTACGTGCGCCGCCACCTCTTCTGGGCCGTGCGCGTCGGCACGCGAATCGAATACCCCGAACCCACCCGCTCCAGCCTCGCCGGCCGCGCGAAAACCATCCTCCAGACACACATCGACGGCGCGCAACTCGTCCAACCCCGCCCACTCGAACGCCTCCTCACCTGCCCGCCCACCGCCACCCTCGCCGACGCCGCCACACTCATGTCGGCCAAACGCGTCCCCACCATCCTCGTCGTCGATGCGCAACGCCGCCCCCTCGGCATCGTCTCGGGCAGCAACCTCGTGAAACACGCCATCGTGGACAACCTGCCCAAACACACCCCCGTCTCGCGCATCATGGCGCACCCCGTCATCACCCTCCCCCCCCGCACCAGCGCCCAAGCCGCGATGCTGCTCATGCTGCGCGAACGCATCGGCCAAGTCTGCCTCACCGAAGACGGCACCCCCGGCACCCCCGCGCTCGACGTCTGCACCCACAAAGACCTCCTCGCGCAAAACGGCCGCCACCCCGCCGCCATGCTCTACGAAATCCGCGACGCGAAAACCCCCGCGCGCTTCCGCGAACTCTGCGACCAAATCGAACACACCGCGCGCGACTACCTGGAAGCCGGCGCCTCCGCCATCTACCTCGGCCAACTCTGCGCCGAACTCTACGACGAACTCACCACACGCCTCATCGCGCTCTCCCAAGACGAACTCGCCGCCGAAGACGCCGCGCCCCCCCGCCCCACCCACTGGGCCTGGATGTCCGTCGGCAGCGACGGACGCCGCGAACAAATCCTGCGCACCGACATGGACAACGCCCTCGTCTTCGCGCCCACCGGCACCCCCGAAACCGACGAAACCACGCGCCAAACCCTCCTCAAACTCGCCGCCAAAGTCATCGACAAACTCGCCGCCGCCGGCTTCGCGCGCTGCCAAGGCGGCGTCATGGCGCACAACCCCCGCTGGTGCCGCACCACCGACGAATGGCTCGCCGAAATCGACACCTACAACGCCGGCAGCGACGGCGACGCGCTCCTGCGCGCCACCGTGCTCTACGACCTGCGCCACGTCGCCGGCGAACGCGCCCTCTGCGAACGCCTCCGCGAACACATCTACACCACCGCCGCCGCGAACCCCCACCTCCAACGCCGCCTCGCCGCCCTCATCGTGGACACCCCGCCCCCCCCGCTGAACATCATAGGCCGCTTCGTGATAGAGAAACTCGGCGTCGCCGCCCCCCCCGCCGAATTTGACCTGAAACACCGCGGCATGGCCCCGCTGCGCGACGCCGCGCGCCTCTACACACTGCGCCACCGACTCAGCCGCCGCCACTCGACCGGAGGCCGCTGGGACGAACTCCGCCGCGCCGACCCCCGGCACGGCGAACTCGCCGCGCTCGCCCGCGACGCCTACGACCACCTCCTGCGCCTCCGCACCCTCAACGGCCTGCGCCGCGGCGACTCCGGCCGCCACCTCGACCCCGCGACCCTCACCAAACTCGAACGCGCCCAACTCGCCAACATCTTCGACATCGTCCGCACCGTCCAACAAACCGTGCGCCAAGAGTTTGCCACCGACAACACACGATTGACCTGACGCCCCCCTCCCTCCCGCCCGCCCCCGGAAAACGGCGCCGCCTACAAATAAACCCCATTCCCAGTGAACAGGACACTTTAGAAGCAAAGCCATGTAGGGGCTTCGCTAGCGAAGCCCATTGCTGGAGCACGCTTATCAAGCCGTGCGTCGCAAGCGCCGCCCCTACAAAAGAGTGATTTTCATTGGAAATGGGTATAATTAGGAACCACTCTAACCGCGAAACCCGCGAAAAGACGCGAAATGTTTACCAAAAGGTCGACCTAAACGACGAAGGGAGCACTCCATGCCTTTTTTCTCTTCAAAGATAGTCCCTACATGGCGCGTAACTTCAGTTATTAAATTGCACATGAGGGGCGAATCCGTTTTGCTTCGCCTCCATGAAATCAATGAAGATGGTATGCCCGAGTTTGGTATTCATGATTTTGTTTGCCGCCGGATGCAAACCTTCCGGAGCGGAAAAGACCGCCTCGCCGCCGGCGGCCACGTCAAAGGCAACGTTTGCCCAAGTGGCCGGCACGTCGTGGAAACTTGCTCTCTGGGTGGGCGTCGATGGCAGCCGGCAGAACCCCGGCCCGATCACGATGGCGGTGGACGAAAACAACCGCGTGAGCGGCAATGCCGGGGTCAACCGCTACAACGGCCCGGTCAAATTCACCGAGGAGGGGGCCACGGATTTCAGCTCGGGTTTTGTTTCGACGAAGATGATGGGCTTGCCCGAGGCGATGGCGCGTGAGACGCGGTTTTTCGCGGAGTTGCCGTTGATACGCTCGGCGAGCCTTCAGAACGGACGTTTCGTGCTGGCCGGCGACGGTTCGTTGCGGCTGGAGTTCGAGCCGGAAAAGGCGGGCGCGCCGTAACGCTCCGCATCGTCCACGGGCAGAGGACGCCCGTGCCTCTCAACCCCACGGGCGAGTCGCCCATGCCATGCAATCATATGGGCGAGGATGCCCATATCACGCAATCCCGTCAGCCGTTTGCGTAAACTCGGATAACAAAGTAGAGTTAACCGAGTTTACGCGGACAGCGCGTGGAATTAAATGGACATGCTTTATGCTTTTTTTCACTCAAACTTATAATAACGGGAGGTTGTTTTGGGGGCTTGTTTGAGGGGGCTGTTTTTTTTGGGGGCGGCGCTTTAGTATCGTTTTGAGTGGGAAAGGGCATGAGG
>JAIRTK010000184.1 GCA_031254955.1 Opitutaceae bacterium | reverse complement strand
AGCATGACAGTGGTCATCCCGCCGCGCAAGCATCGGGTGGCACCAAGAACCTATGACCGTTATTTGTATCGGCTGCGGCATTTGGTGGAAAACGCCATCCTGAAACTGAAGGGCTGGCGGGGAATCGCCACACGCTATGTGAAAAATGCCTCCAGTTTCCTTGCCGCCGTCCAAATCCGATTGTCCTTACCTCTGGCTCAAAATTTCATGACGACACACTCTAGCTAGCCGCCATCCGCCTGCGCGAAGCGGGGAACTTGCTCCCCGGTCGGAAGCGCGACGGTGTCCATGAACATCGCGCGCGGGCGCGCCCACAGGGTGTTGTCACCCTCGGCGGAGCGGTAGATGACGAGGATTTCCAGCGTCTCCGAATGCCGGGCGCAGCCCAGCACCTCGTATTCGTGGCCCTTGAAATGGCGGTAGCGTCCGGGGCGGGGTTCGGCGGGAAGCGGCGGCAAGGGTTCCACGGGCGAAGCGTCGAGGATGGCGGCGGTGTCGGGAAAAAGGGGAAGGTGATGCATGCGCATGAGGAATGCAGACAAACGATTCCGCATCCCGTTTCCCGATGGGATTTATTTTTTGCCGGAGCCGGCCTTCTTGTCCGCGTCCGCTCCGGACGCGGCGGGCGTGGCAGATGCGGTGGGCGTGACGGGCGTGCCGGACGCGGAAACAGTGAGGAGCGAGACGACTTCGTTGACGCCTTCGGTGTCGAGCGCGAGTGTGATGGCCCGGCCCACGAGCGCGGCGTCGGCGAGCGTGCCGGTGAGCGTGACTTTGCCCGCGTCGCAATCGACACTGATGCCGGCGGTGTCGAGGTTGCGGTCGAGCGTGTATTTCGCCTTGATGACCGCGATGATGCGGGCGTTGGAGACGCCGGAGGAAATCGCCGCCCCGGTGGAGCGCGCCTTTTCGCGCACCACGCGCGAGGTTGTGGCGAGTTCCTCTTTGATGTCGGCCGGCGTGAGTTTCCACTCGACGAGTTTCTGCGCGACCGCGTCGCGCGCGGCGACCGCCGTGCCGCGCGCCTGCTCCATGACGGTGGGTTTGGCGGCGGTGCCGGACGCGGACGCGCTCGCGGACGAACCGGATGCCGCCGTGCCGCCGGCTGACACAGCCGTGCCAGATGCCGCGACCGTGCCGGCTGACGCGGGGTTGTCGGCTGGGTCGGGCGCGGTCGGGGTGTTCGAGACGACGACGCGCGGCGGCACGGCGTCTGCCCCGGCTTGGCGAGAGCGACTGTAATAAAACCCGATCGCGCCAAGCGCGACACCGAGCAGAAAAACGAGCAGTAATGTTTTCATGGCTTGGGATTGGGATGAATGGGAAATAAATCCGATATTTGGGTTTCTGCCAAGTCTCGGAACACGATGCGGTCAGCACCGGGTGCGTTTCAAAGCCGGGGCCACGCCCTCTTTCCTCTCTCTTCTCTCCCCTTTCCTCCTTCCTTCTTCCTCCTTCCTCTTTCTTCTTTCCTATTTATCTTTATCTTTCTCCCCCAGCGGCACCGCCCGGAGGAGAAAAAAAGAAAGAAGAAAAAAAAGAGAAGAAAGAGAAAGAGAAAGAGGGAGGGGGCGCGTGAAAGAGAAAGCGGAAAGAAGAAAGAACCCGGACGCAGGCGCCTTGCTTTGCATCGCGCTTTGCATCGCGCCCGTCGGCACCGGGTGTGACTCAAACGCCGGGGCCGGGCGCATCGGCGCGCGCCTTGGCTGGCCGCCGCCGGCTCAAGCCGGGCTTTTCCGCTTCTTCACGCGCGGCGGCGTCCAGACGCGGATGAGATATTCGGCAAGGTTGCGCATACTGGTGCGCGCGGCAGGCTCGGTGCGCGCGAGTTCGGCCAGCGCGGGCACCACCCCGGCGCGCTCCATGTAATAATATCGCAATTCCCCGTCCAGCGTGCCGGCGGCGGAAAAATCATCCGAGGCCGCCGCCGCTGTCGCGCGCGTCTTGTCCATCCAGAAGCGTTTTTCCTCCGGGTGGGTGTCGATATAATCAAACAACTGCTGTTCAATCCGGTTGAGGCTCATGTGCGAAGGACGCCCACGCTGCGCGAGTCCAGAGCAAAAACAACCGAAAAAGCAGCCGGCGCGAAGCACAGGCAACCGGCTGGCGAAGCGCGAATTCGCCCCTCGCCCCGCACGCCTCGCTCCTCACTACTCGCCACCCGCCCCTCACAACTCACTACTCACAACTCACTACTCACCCGTGTGCCCCCCCTTCACAGAAAAACCTTGAATAAGCCCCACGCCCTGCCTCCTAAGTCTTGCGCCCTGCGCCCTAATTCCCGCCTCCTAATTCCCGCCTTCTAATTCCTACCTCCTGCCTCCTGCGTCCGTCCTGTCCTAATCCACCCGCCATGAAACTCCCGCCCCTCACCCCCATCCTGTCCCGCCCCCTCCGCCCACTCATCACCCCCATCTCACCCCTCCTTCTCCTCCTCGTCATCCTCGGCTGCGCGCTCGCCCTGTCCGGCTGCGGCGGACGCCGAAACCTGTCGGTCGCGGAGGCGAACCAAACCCGCACCCTGCTGGTCGGCAATCTGGCCGAACCCAACGACCTCGACCCGCACATCGCCGACAGCCACCAGACCTTCCAGATCATCATGGCGCTGTTTGAAGGACTCGCCCAATACGACCCCGTCACCTGCGAGCCGCGCCCGGCGGTCGCGACCCGGTGGGAAGTCTCCGACGACGGGCTGACCTGGACCTTTTACCTGCGCCCGGACGCCCGCTGGTCAAACGGCGACCCGCTCACCGCGCACGATTTTGTCTTCGCCTATCGCCGGATGCTCTCGCCCGGACTGGCGGCGGAATACGCCTCCATGCTCTACGCGCTGAAAAACGGCGAAGCCTTCAACACCGGCAAAATCACCACGCCCGGACACATCGGCGCGCGGGCCGACGACGACCACACGCTCGTGCTCGCGCTTGAACACCCCGTGCCCTATCTGCCCGCCATGGTGTGCCACTCCGCCTGGTATCCGGTGCACCCGCCGACCCTCAACCGATTCGGCCCCCCGGACCAGCGCGGCACCCCCTGGACGCGCCCGGGCAACCTCGTCGGCAACGGCTACTTCACCCTCGCGGAATGGACGCCGCACCAACGCATCCGCTGCGTGAAAAGCGCCACCTACTGGGACCGCGAAAACGTGCTCCTGAACGAAGTCGTCTTTTTCCCCATCGAAAACGAAGACGCCGAGGAACGCGCCTTCCGCACCGGACAATTGCATGTCACCGACACGCTGCCCCTCTCGAAAATCGCGGTCTATAAAAACGACCCGCGCGGCGTGTATCAACCCAGCCCCATGCTCGCCACCTACTTCTACCGCTTCAACGTCCACACCCCCCCGCTGGACGACGCGCGGGTGCGCCGCGCGCTGACACTGGCGATAGACCGCGAACGCCTCGTGCGCCTCGTCGCGCGCGGCGGCCAGCTCCCGGCCACCGGCCTCACCCCGCCCGGCCTCCCCGGCTTCGCCCCCGCCGCCGCGCGCCCCGCCACCGACATCGCCCAAGCGCAACAACTCCTGGCCGCCGCCGGCTTCCCCGGAGGCGCCGGCTTCCCCCGGCTGGAAATCCTCTACAACACCAACCAAGGCCACCGCCGCATCGCGGAAGCCATCAGCGAAATGTGGCGGCGCGACCTCGGGATAGACATCGGACTCTACAACCAGGAAAGCAAAGTATGGACCGAAACCATGCGCCGGCGGGATTATCAAATCGCCCGCTCCGGCTGGGTGGGCGACTACCTGGACCCCAGCGCCTTCCTCGACATCATGGCCTCGGACAACGGCAACAACCAGACCGGCTGGGCCAACGCCGAATACGACCGCCTCCTGACGCTTGCGCGCTCGGAACCGGACCCGGCGAAACGCCTTGCCTGCTATCAACGCTGCGAAGCAATCCTCGCCGCCGAAGCGCCGCTCGCGCCGATCTATTTCTATGTGCGCAACCGCCTCCTCCGACCCGAAGTGAAAGGCTGGACCGAAAACCTGCTCGGCCTGCACCCCCTCAAAGGCGTATCCATCGCCCCCTGACGCCCCCCACCACACCACCCCCTCCAAACCGAACACCGCCTCCTCCAAACCGAAGACGGCTCCCCCTTTTTTCCTTTCCTCCCCCTTTTCCCCTTTCGCGGATGCAACTCAAAATTGTGTCCCTCCCTCTTTCTTCTTTCCTCTTTATCTTTCGTCAGGAACGGGCAGAAACCCCCGAACGAGGCGAGATGCCCGACAAGAGGA
>JAIRTK010000134.1 GCA_031254955.1 Opitutaceae bacterium | reverse complement strand
TAGGTGGGGCCGACGGTGAGGAACAGGTTCGCGCCCCTTGCCTTGGGGAGGGCGAGCGAGGTCTCGCGCCCGGTTTGCGCCCGCGCGGTTGCCGCGCAGGCGAGACCGGCGGCCAGCAGGGCCGCGCACAGGCATTTCAAGGTTCTTTTGTTTTTCATGGTTTTTGCCACAAGTGTGAGGTTCACGTCCATTTTACGGCACAACCTGCCGTAACGCTCAAGAGTTATTTACGGCATGATGCACCGCAGTGGACGCGCCGGATACCAGCAAGAAACTCAGGGGCTTTGGCCGCAATCTGCGCCGGGCCAGGGTGGCGCGCGGCATCACCCAAGAGGCGCTGGCCGAGCTGGCGGACTTGAATTTGCGCACGGTGCAGCGCATCGAGGCGGGGGAGACCAACATCCTCATCACCACCGCCATGCGCCTGCGTCGCGGCATCGGCTGCCCGTGGGACGAATTGATGCTGCCGGAGGATGTCTGACGCGATTTCCCGCCGCCGGGAAGGCGCCGGACACTCCGCCGGGGCGAGAATTCCTCCTTGGATTTGGCGCGGGGCGCGGCCAAGGTTTCCGCCACGCACAACCCACACCCACATCCATTTTTCCCATGAAAATCTGCTGCATTGGCGCCGGTTACGTCGGCGGCCCCACGATGGCCATGATTGCGCTGAAGGCGCCCGACATTCAAGTGACCGTGGTTGACTTGAACGAGGCGCGCATCGCCGCCTGGAATTCCGGCGCGCTGCCGGTCTACGAGCCGGGACTCGACGAGGTGGTGAAACAAAGCCGCGGGCGAAACCTGTTTTTCTCCACCGACGTGACGAAAGGCATCCGCGAGGCGGACATCATCTTCGTGGCGGTCAACACGCCGACCAAAACCTACGGCGTGGGCGCGGGCGCGGCGGCGGACCTGCGCTTCATCGAATCGGTCGCGCGCAGCATCGCCAAGGTGGCGACGGGGCCGAAAATCATCGTCGAGAAATCGACCATCCCGGTGAAGACCGCCGAGACGATCAAGGAAATCCTCGCCGCCAATTCCAACGGCCTGAGCTTCTCCGTGCTGTCGAATCCCGAATTCCTCGCCGAAGGCACGGCGGTGCGGGACTTGCTCGCGCCCGACCGCGTGCTCATCGGCGGCGAAAACACACCCGAAGGCCGGGCCGCGCTCCACACGCTCGCCGACGTGTATGCGCGCTGGGTGCCGCGCGACCGCATCATCACGACCAACCTCTGGTCGTCGGAACTCTCGAAACTCGTGGCCAACGCGTTCCTCGCGCAACGCATCTCGTCCATCAACTCCATCTCGGCGCTCTGCGAGGCGACCGGCGCGGACGTGGACGAAGTGGCGCACGCGATCGGCCGCGACAGCCGCATCGGCCCGAAATTCCTGAAAGCCTCCGTCGGCTTCGGCGGCTCGTGCTTCCAGAAGGACATCCTGAACCTCGCGTATCTCTGCCGGCATTTCGGGCTGCCGGACGTGGCCGCGTATTGGGATCACGTGGTGCGGATAAACGACTACCAGAAACACCGCTTTTCCGCGAAAATCGTCCGCGCGCTCTTCAACACCGTGGCCGACAAAAAAATCGCCGTGCTCGGCTTCGCCTTCAAAAAAGACACCAACGACACGCGCGAATCCGCCGCCATCGACATATGCCGCGACCTGCTGGCCGAGCAGGCCAACGTATCCGTCTATGACCCGCGGGTGCCCGCCGCCGGCATCCTCGCGGACACGCTTGGCCAAGGAAACGCCAACCCGCGCCTGACCGTGGCGCAGACCGCCTACGAAGCCTGCGAAGGCGCGCACGCCATCGCGGTCGTGACGGAATGGGACGAGTTCAAGACGCTCGATTTCGCCAAAATCCACGCCGGCATGCCGAAGCCGGCATTCCTGTTCGACGGGCGCAACCTCCTCGACCTGGCGAAGCTGCGCGAGACCGGATTCCGGGCATTCGGCATCGGCAAGTAACAAACCCCGCCGCAAGTTCCAGACCGGATTTCGCGCATGGCTCGCAACGGGAGCGACTCAAAGCCATGTCATCCCCAAGCCACCCGCGCGCCACCCGCGCAAGGAGCGGCGGCGTCCCGCCGCCGGACGAGGCGAAGCCTCGCCCGTATGCGAAGGCCGCGCGAAAGCCCGTATGCGCTTGGATGCGCGAAAGCCCGTCTGCGACGGACGGCGCGAAAGCCCGCGAATGCCGGGCGCTCGCGTTGCTCGCGTCCGGCGGCGAGACGCCGCCGCTCCGTGCCGTCCACGGGCGGGGGACGCCCGTGCCACGCAATCCCACGGACGAGTCGCCCGCACCACCCGAACCGTCCGTGCCCTACGAACCGCACGGCCTCACGTTCACCTCGGTTAACAAAGTAGAATTAAAAACTGAGGTTACGCGCTGCGCTCGTTCGTAGCGCAGACTTCCAAGTCTGCTTGACGGAGCGAAGCTCCGCCCCGGATAGCCCCGCCCAAAATGCCAGCCGATGCCAGCCGATGATAGGCGGGGCGTTGCCCCGCAGCAGGCTTGGAAGCCTGCGCTACGGCGGCGGCGCGTAATTTCAGTTAAAAAGAGAAATCCTTTAAATCAGGGATGGGTTCCAAACCGCACAGGCGGTAACGGCATTCAGGATGCGAGGGGATGTCCGCGCCCTCCTTTTTGCCGCGGCGCGGGCGGTTGTGCTTGCGAAAGGGGCGCGGGGCGGCCCATCTTGCAGCCTGTCCAAAACAAGGAGACAGCCCATGAATGCAAAGATGTTTTTGAAGCGTGCGGCGGAGTTCGCCGTTTTTCTGCTTGCCGCGGGGGGAATCGGTTTTTCGGCGGCTGGCGGCGGCGCGGCAAAAACAGACGGCGGCGGCAACCGGGAATTGCGCGTGACGCACATGGTGGAACCCGTGTTTCCCGCCACATTGCCGGCGCAGGGCATTCTGCGCGGCGAGGTTGTGGTGGTCTTTTCCGTCGATCCCGGGGGACGGCTCGACGACTGGCTGGTGCTGGCCGACACGCATGAGGCGCTCGCGCGCGAGACGGTGCGCGCGCTCAATCAATGGCGGTTCGAGCCGATGCTGGCCGGCGGCGCGCCCGTGTGGTCGCGCGCGCGCCTGCGGGTCACGTTCGAGGCGTCGGGCGCGGTCGTCACCAAGACGGTGATAGACTCGTTCGACATGCTCACCGGCGACAGGTTGAAATACCCCGCGACCGTGCGCGTGTTCGGCTCGCTGCGCGAACTGGATCGTCCGCCGGCCTTGAAACGGGACGGCGCGCCGTTGTATCCGGCGGCGCTGGCCGGCGCCAGCGCGGGCGGCTCGGCCTTGGTGGAGTTTTTCATCGACGAAAAGGGCCGCGTGCGCATGCCGGTGATCGAGAGCGCGGACCACGGGTTGCTCGGCATCGCCGCGGTGGACGCCGTGTTGAAGTGGGAGTTCGAGCCGCCGGTGCGCAACGGCAAGCCCGCTGTCGTGCGCGTGAAACAGCGGTTCGACTTCAAGGGCTGAGTGCCCCTTCCGCTAATCGCCCTCCGCGCTCCGCGCCTTCCAAGCCGGGCAGAGTTGGAAGGCTGCGTTACGTCAGCCAGGGCGCCAGGGCGTGCGGCAGCGTAAACGAAAAAGGCTTTAAATCGGGGACAAGTCCTCAGCTTTTTTCTATCAACTCCACCTCGTAGCCCTCGGGCGCGTCGAGGAACGCGATGATGTCGCCCGACGCGGTTCGCGTCGGGCCGTCGCTCAGCTTGCAGCCTTTTTTTTCCAGTCCGGCGGCGAAGGCGGCCAAGTCGTCCACCTCGAACGCCAGGTGCATCAAGTCCGGCTGCACGCGCACCGGCTCGGCGCCGGGCAACTGACAGAGTTCGATTTCCTCGTCGCTGCCCGGCGTCTGAAGGAAGGCCAGCTTCGCGCCGCGCGGCGAGGTCATCCGGCGGACGCATTTGAGGCCGAGGATTTCCTCATAAAACTTGATGGCGCGCGCGATGTCATCGACGCGCATGCGGGTATGAAGAAGTTTCTTGATCATGGCGCGGTGATCATGGCCAGAAATCCCGCCCCGATGCAATCGCGGCGAGATGGAGAAAAAAGCCCAGGAATGGGTTGCTTATGCAATGTCCCTTGGAAAACGCCTTCAGTCGTTACTGCCCAGGAGTGCTAAAGAGTCCTAAAAGGAGTCCTAAAAGGGACAGTCACCACCTCGCCCCGCCGCCCCGCAAGCATCAACGCTTCCCCACCTTTACCCGCTCGAAAATGACCCTTTTCAAAATTTCAAACTCCCCAACGCCCCCATTCTCCTCTTTTCAGAGCGATCCCCCCCCAAAAAAAAATCCATCCTTTCCAATAATTTCCCCTCGTCTTGGCGACGCGTGCACCCCCTCCGCGCGCGCTCCCCTCGCCTCCCCTTCCCTTCCCTTCCTCCCGCGCGAAAGCGCCTTTCAAACCGAAGCCACGCCCTCCTTCCTCATTCTTCTTTATCGTTCTTCGTTCTCGTTCTCGTTCTTCTTTCTTCTTTCTCTCCCCTCGCCTCTCTCCCCAGGACAGCGCCTTTAGTAAAGAAAAATAAAGATAAACTGCTGTTACGCGGGCCGGTGTAGTGCAGGCGCGGGAGCGCCGGTAGGGAGGCCTCTCCGAGGCCTCCGCCGGGCGGGGCTGGCGGTTTGGAATATCATAGGGAAATCGGAGCGTGGTTGCCGGACTGAAGCAGACTTGGAAGTCTGCGTTACGACAGCTTGGAATATCAGGGGTAAATCGAAGCGTTCTCGCGGAGGCCTCGGAGAGGCCTCCCTACCGGGGGCTGGTTGTGTTGGGTTATTCACTGATGGGACGCGCTGCCCGGTCGTAGCGCGGACTGGCGGACAGGCGCTTCGCTCGAAAACAAGTCTGCTTCATTTTGCGCACGCGTTGCGTGCCCAGCAGGTTGGGTTCCGGGCGAAGCGAGAAGCCTGACAACCTGCGCCACGACGGCTACGCGTAACCT
>JAIRTK010000136.1 GCA_031254955.1 Opitutaceae bacterium | reverse complement strand
CCGCCCCGCCCGCCGCCGCCGCCAACCCGCCCGCCGCCGCCGGCGAAGTGAAGATGATCAGCATGAAACCCCCCATCATCGTGCGCGACTTCGCCGCCGCGCTCGGGCTGAAAAACTTCAAACTCATCTCCGAACTCATGACGATGGGCGTCTTCGCCTCGATCAACACCACCATCGAGGAAACCATCGCCATCCAAGTCGCTGAAAAATTCGGCTTCCTGCTCGAAATCAAACACCGCGGCGACGCCGCCGCTCAACAAGCCAAACTCGCCGAAAAAGCGAAAAAGAAAAAAGACCCCGACGTGGACGCCCCCCAGGACCTCGTCCCCCGCCCCCCCGTCGTCTGCATCCTCGGCCACGTTGACCACGGCAAAACCTCGCTCCTCGACGCCATCCGCAAAGCCAACGTCGCCGCCGGCGAACACGGCGGCATCACCCAGCACATCGGCGCCTATCAAGTCACCCACGCCGGCCGCAAAATCACCTTCCTCGACACCCCCGGCCACGCCGCCTTCAACAAAATGCGCGAACGCGGCGCCACCGCCACCGACATCGCCGTGCTCGTCATCGCCGCCGACGACGGCTTCATGCCCCAGACCGACGAAGCCCTCCAACACGTGCAAAACGCCAAAGTCGCGCTCATCGTCGCCATCAACAAAATCGACGCCAAAGGCGCCAACATCGACCAGATCAAAACCCAGATGCAGCAACGCGGCATCGCCTCCGAAGACTGGGGCGGCGAGACCATCACCGTGCCCGTCTCCGCCCTCAAAGGCGACGGCATCGCCGACCTGCTCGAAATGCTCGCGCTCCAAGCCGACGTGCTCGAACTCAAAGCCAACCCCAAAGCCCCCGCCAGCGGCATCATCATCGAATCCCAAATCGACACCGGACGCGGCCCCCTCGCCACCGTCATCGTCCAACGCGGCACGCTCCGCGTCGGCGACGCCATCGTGAGCGGCCGTCACTGGGCCAAAGTCCGCGCCCTGTTCGACGACCAAGGCCGCAACGTGAAAGAAGCCCCGCCCTCCACCCCCGTGCGCGTCATCGGCTGGTCCGGCGCGCCCGACAGCGGCGCGGAATTCAAACCCGCCAAAAACGCCCGCGCCGCCGAAAACACCGCCGAGGAAGAAACCCAGCGCCTGCGCAAACTCGCCGCCACGCAAACCCCCGCGCCCAAGCAACCCTCCCTCGAAAGCCTCTTCGCCAGCATCGCCGCCACGCAGCACAAAACCCTCCGCGTCATCATCAAAACCGACGTTTTCGGCTCCGCCGAAGCCGTGCGCCACGTGCTGGAAGGCATCAAAAGCACAAAAGTCGCGCTCGAAATCGTCTCCACCGATGTCGGCCTCATCGGCAAAAACGACGTGCTCATGGCCGGCACCGGCGGCGCGGTCATCCTCGGCTTCAACACCCGGCTCGAAACCGGCGTCACCCCGCTCGCCAAGCACCACGGCGTCCGCATCGAAACCTTCACCATCATCTACGAACTCGGCGACAAAGTCCGCGAAATGATGGCCGACCTCCTCGACCCCGAGCTGAAAGAAGTGAAACTCGGCGCCGCCGAAGTGCGCGCCACCTTCCCCCTCGCGAAAGGCTTCGTGGCCGGCTGCCTCGTCACCGAAGGCAAAATCACCCGCAACGCCCGCTCGCGCCTGCGCCGCGGCAAGACCATCGTCACCGAAGGCAAAGTCAACACGCTCAAACGCTTCAAAGACGACGCCCACGAAGTCCGCGCCGGCCTCGAATGCGGCATCAAGCTCGACGACTTCAACGGCTACGAAACCGGCGACATCATCGAATGCTACGAAATCCAGAAAGTCCGGGCCTCACTCTGAGAAAAAATTAGCCCCCCCTTTCCTGATGATTCTGCCCCCAACCCCCCTTGGCGCGGCAGCGCCGGTAGGGAGGCCTCTCCGAGGCCTCCGCCGAACGGAAAAAACCCCCGTCAACATTCCCCAACCCCCCGCTGCGTTCTCACGCCAGCCCCGCCGAAGACCCCCTGTCGGCGCTCCCGCGCCTGCGCTACGCCAACCCGCGCAACATCAGTGATTGTTTTTGTGCCGCTTGTGCCTCTTTGTGACTCTTGAAAACAAACCAACCAGTCAAAACAGCGAAAAACCTGAACCCTAAAACCGCCGCCGCCATCATCGCCGCCACGCCATGTCCAACCGCACCCTCCGCGTCAACGAACTCATCCAGCGCGAACTAAGCGACATCCTCCGCAAACGCTACCAAGCCGAAGCCGCCGCCATCACCATCAGCGCGGTCGAAATCGCCCCCGACCTCCGCGACGGACGCGTGCGCGTGGCGATATTCGGCGACGCCGAATTTGCGCGGCAAAAACTCCGCTGGCTCCGCGCCACCGCCCGCGAACTCACGCGGGAGCTGGGCCGCCGCATCGTGCTCAAATACATGCCCCGGCTCACCTACACGCTCGACACCAGCACCGCCCGCGGCAACCGCGTCCTCGACATCCTCGACGAAATCGACGCCAAACAAACCCCGCCCCCACCGCCCGCCGACTCCGCCGCGCCATCTCCGTAGCGCCTCGCAAAGGCTTCGCAACCAAAACCTGCCGCCTCCCCACTTCCCTTTCCCCTCTTTCCTCTTTATTCTTTATTCTTTCTCTTTCCTCTTTCTCCCTCCATCGCTGAGCACCAGGGGAGAAAGAGGAAAGAGGAAAGAGAAAGAATAAAGAGAAAGAATAAAGAGAAAGAGAAAGAGAAAGAATAAAGAGGAAAGAATCACCAGCAACCCACCCGCCGCCTCCTCCCCATCCCCCATGCCAAAAACGCTCCCGCAACCCATGCCCAAACCCATGCCAAAACTCTTCCCCCGGCACTCCCCCCGCTTCGCCGCACTCCTCGCCGACATCGCCGGACAACGCATCGCCGTGGTCGGACACGCCCGGCCCGACGGCGACTGCATCGGCTCGCAAATCGCCCTGGCCCGCGTCCTCCGCGCGCGCGGCCACGAAGCCATCTGCGTCAACGGCGACCCCGTGCCCCGCCGCCTCCAATACCTCGTCGGAGACACCCCCTTTTATCTCACCGACGACACCCCCGCGGGCCGCTGGGCCGCGATCTACGTTGACTGCGCCGACCACGCCCGCGGCGGCGAAAAAGCCCGCAAACGCTTCCCGGCCCCCCTCGCCGTCATCGACCACCACCTCTCCAACCCCGGCTTCACCCCCTGCGACATCATTGATTCGACCGCCGCCGCCGCATGCGAAATCCTCGCCGGCCTCCTCCTCGACAACACCCTCGTCATCGACCCCGGCGCCGCGCGGGCGCTCTACGCCGGCATCGTCACCGACACCGGCATGTTCCGCTTCAACACCACCACCCGCCGCACCTTCATGCTCGCCGCCGAACTTGTCACCCGCGGCGCCAGCCCCGGCGAAGCCGGCTACGAAATCTACGAACGCGAAACCCCCGCCAAACTCCGCCTCCTCCAATGCTTCCTCGCCTCCCTCCGCTACGAATGCGGCGGACGCGCCTGCATCGGCCTGCTCCCCGACGGCATCTTCGGGCAGACCGGCGCCGAAACCGAGGACACCGAAGGCCTCGTGGACTACGCCCGCTGCATCGACGGCGTGGACATCGGCGTCCTCATCGAAGAACGCCCCGGCGCGATCAAAGCCAGCTTCCGCGCCAAAAACCCCGCCTTCCGCGTTGACCAAATCGCCGCCCAATTCGGTGGCGGCGGACACGCCTGCGCCGCCGGCCTCAACCTGAAAGACCGCACGCTCGCCGACTTCCGCCCCCGCCTCGTCGCCGCCCTCGCCGCCCACCTGCAAGCCTTCCCGCCCTCCCGCCCTCCCGCCCCGATTGAAAACCCGCCGCACCACCCGCCTGAAACCCCCGGCACGCCCGCGCCCGCGCCCAATTGAAAAGCAAAAAACGAAAAGCGAAAATCCACACCCATGCTCCTCCCGCCCAAAGAACTCGAAGGCATCCTCCTCATCGACAAACCCGCCGACCACACCTCGCACGACGTTATCGCCCGCCTGCGCGGCATCCTGAAAATGAAACGCGTCGGCCACGCCGGCACGCTCGACCCCATGGCCACCGGCGTCCTCGTCGTCCTCGTCGGCAAGGCGACCCGCGCCTCGCAATACCTGATGAGCCTCGACAAGGAATACGCCGGCACCATCACCCTCGGCAAAGTCACCAACACCCAGGACGCCGAGGGCGAAATGCTTGAGACACGCCCCGTCCCCCCGCTCACCGAGGAGCAAGTCCTCGCCGCGATAAAAACCTTCATCGGCGACCAATACCAGACCCCGCCCATGTTCTCCGCCATCAAGATCGACGGCGTGCCGCTCTACAAAAGCGCCCGCAAAGGCGAGGACATCGAACGCGAACCACGCTTCATCCGCGTCTCGAAATTTGAACTCAAACGCTTCGCCTCCCCCGAAATCGACTTCGTGCTCCGCTGCAGCAAAGGCACCTACGTGCGCACCATCGCGCACGACCTCGGCCAGAAAATCGGCTGCGGCGCGCACCTCTCCACCCTGCGCCGCACCGCGACCGGCAAGTTCACCATCGACCAGTGCGTGACCCTCGAACAACTCCAAGCCATGACGCCGCCCGACATCGAAAAACGCCTCGTCCCCGTCCGCGACGCCCTCCCCACCATCGCCCTCTAAACTCCCCACCCTCTCTTTATTCTTTCCTCTTTCTCTTTCTCTTCTCCCCGCACCACCCCTTCTCAACCGCTCCCCCTTCCCAACCGCCCTCCCATGGCCGCGCCGCTACAATTCCACGACCTCGCCGAAACCCGCCTGCCCGCCCGCCCGCTCCACCACGCCATCGGCATGTTTGACGGCGTGCATCTCGGACACCGCGCCGTCATCGACGCCGCCATCCAGTCCGCGCGACGCGGCGGCGGACTGGCCGGCGTGCTCACCTTCTGGCCGCACCCCGGCGTCCTCGTCCGCCCCGACTCCCCAGTCCCCCTGATCAATGACCCCGGCCTCAAAGCCCGCCTCCTCGCCGCAGCCGGCATGGACTTCATCATCACGCAACGCTTCACCCCCGGCTTCGCCGCCATCGAAGCCGTGGATTTCCTCCCGCTCCTCCAGCAAAACCTGCCCTCGCTCTCCGCCATTTACGTCGGGGAAAACTGGCGCTACGGACATGGCCGCGGCGGCGACATCCACTCCCTCGTCGAGGCCGCGCGCGCGCGCGGCCTCGCGGTCGTCAGCTCGCAACGCATCAACCTCAACGGCGAACCTATCAGCAGCACGCGCATCCGCGCCTGCCTCGCCGAAGGCCGCCTCGACGAAGCCAACGCGCTGCTCGGCTACAGCTATTTCGCCGAAGGCCTCGTCGCCGCGGGCAAGGCGCTCGGACGCGCCATCGGCTTTCCCACGCTCAACCTCTCCTGGACTCCCGGCCTGCGCCCCCGTTTCGGTGTTTACGCCGTGCAAGTCACCGGGCCGAAATCGGCGGACCGCCATCCCGGCGTCGCCAACTACGGCCTGCGCCCGACCGTGGAACCCAACGCCGCCCCCCGGCTCGAAGCGCACCTTTTCGGCCCCTGCCCCTTCGCCGCCGGCGACAAAATCCAAGTGGACTGGCTCCGCTTCCTCCGCCCCGAAATGAAATTCCCCGGCATCAAGGAACTCGCCGCCCGCATCGCCGAAGATCGCGCCCAAGCCGAGACATTTTTCAAAACCGCCCCCGCCCCCGCAAAATAATGCCGCGCCTCCCGGCCTTATGATGAACGCCGGCCTCCGAACCGTCCGCGTTTACCCCAAACACGGACGGCACGAAGGCCGTCCCTCCCAAAACCCTATGCGACAAATTAAAGCCTTTCCTAATGATTTAGCGCAGACGCGACAGCGCCGGTAGGGAAGCCTCTCCGAGGCCTCCGTAAGCGCGCCCCGGCCACCTATGAAATTCCTCCAACCCTTTTTCTCCGTCCGGCGGAGGCCTCGGAGAGGTCTCCCTACCGGCTCCGTGTGACCTCGGTCAGGGCAAAAACGGGGTTGGCAAACGAGTCTAGTGTTTGAAATGCCGGATGCCGGTGAAGACCATGGCCAGGCCGCGTTCGTCGGCGGCGGCGATGACTTCGGCGTCGCGCACGGAGCCGCCGGGCTGGATGGCCGAGGTGGCACCG
>JAIRTK010000108.1 GCA_031254955.1 Opitutaceae bacterium | reverse complement strand
GGCGCCGAGTTCGCGGAGGAGGTCGTTGGCGAGCCAGTTGGCGAGGGGTTGCGCGAGGGGCGGGGCGGCGGGGCCGGCGAGCCGCACGGCGGTGTCGTAGTAATCGGCGAGGGGTTTGTCCCAGATGAGGACGCTGGTGAGGGTGTAGGGGAGGTGGTGGTCGGCCATCAGGCGGCGTTGGCGGTCGAAGGGGCGTTCGGGGAGGGTGGCGGCGAGGGCGTCGCGCCAGGGGGCGTCCACGCGGACGGGCATGAGGTCGGGGTCGGGGAAGAAGCGGTAGTCGTGCGCGTCTTCCTTGGAGCGGAGGGATTGGGAGGCGCCGGTGAGGCCGTCGTAGTCGCGGGTTTCCTGCGCGACTTGGCCGCCGGACTGGACGAGGGTGGTCTGGCGGCGGATTTCGTGGGCGATGGCGTCGCGGACGTAGGCGATGGAGTTGAGGTTTTT
This sequence comes from Opitutaceae bacterium, assembly GCA_031254955.1. Taxonomy (GTDB): domain Bacteria; phylum Verrucomicrobiota; class Verrucomicrobiia; order Opitutales; family Opitutaceae; genus Termitidicoccus. Next base: position 3,059 of record JAIRTK010000108.1, on the reverse strand, counting down.
CATCTCGACTTTGGTGCCGAGCGCGGTGGCGCCGGCGGGGCGGATGGAGACGTTTACGTCGCAGCGCATCTGGCCTTTTTCCATGTCGCAGTCGGAGACGCCGCCTTGCTGCATGAGGGCGCGGAGGGCGGCGAGGAAGGCGTGGGCTTCGTCGGGGGTGTGGAGGGCGGGTTCGGTGACCAGTTCCATGAGCGGGGTGCCGGCGCGGTTGTAATCGACGAGGGAGCCGGTGGCGTGGTGGTTGAGTTTGCCAACGTCTTCTTCGAGGTGGATGCGGTTGAGGGGGATTTTTTTGTGCGCGCCCATGAGGTTGCGGGCGGGGCCGGGGAGTTCGATTTCGATTTCGCCGCCGAGGCAGATGGGGCGGAATTGCTGGGTGAGCTGGTAGTTTTTCGGGGAGTCGGGATAGAAGTAGTTTTTGCGGTCCCAGCGGCATTCGTCGGCGATGCGGCAGCGGGCGAGGAGGCCGGCGCGGATGACTTGGTCGATGGCGGTTTTGTTGAGGACGGGGAGGGCGCCGGGGAGGGCGAGGACAACGGGGTCGGTGAGGGTGTTGGGTTCGTGTCCGTAGCCGGCGGGGGCGCGGGTGAACATTTTGGTGCGGGTTTTGAGCTGGATGTGGACTTCAAGTCCGATGACGGCTTCGTAGTTCATGGAGGAAGTAGTGAGTAGTGAGTAGTTAGTAGTGAGTAGTTAGTAGTTAGTAGTGATACCCATTCCCAATGGGAATCACTCTTTTGTAGGGGCGTCGCTTGCGACGCACGGCTTGATAGGCGTGCTCCAGCAACGGTCGTGCTCCGACAATGGCCGTGCTCCAGCAACGGGCTTCGCAAGCGAAGCCCCTACATGGGCGCATGATTGGTCAAAGCGGAGGCCTCCGTTTTGACCAGTCGTGCGCGGCTTCGTAGTCGTGGGCGATTTGGAGGAGGTCGGTTTCTTTGAAGGGTTGGCCGAGGAGCTGGAGGCCGATGGGGAGGTTGTCCTTGCTGTAGCCGCAGGGGAGGCTGAGGCCGGGGAGGCCGGCGAGGTTGGCGCCGATGGTGCAGATGTCGGAGAGGTAGAGCGCCATCAGGTTTTTGGCGTATTCGCCTTTCTTGAAGGCGGTGCCGGGATTGGCCGGCGTGATGATGGCGTCCACTTGTTCGAAGGCTTTTTGGAAGTCTTGGCGGACGAGGGTGCGGACTTTTTGCGCGCGGAGATAATAGGCGTCGTAGTAGCCGCTGCTGAGGACGTAGGTGCCGAGGATGATGCGGCGTTTGACTTCGGGGCCGAAGCCTTCGGCGCGGGTTTTGGTGTAGATGTCAACGGCATCGGTCGCGGCGGGGGAGCGGTGGCCGTAGCGGATGCCGTCGAGCCGGGCGAGGTTGGAGGAGCATTCCGCCGTGGCGACGATGAAATAGACACTGAGGCAGTGCTCGGTGTGGGGCAGGGAGATTTCGAGGATTTCGTAGCCGAGTTTTTTATAGTGGGCGACGGCTTGTCCGACGGCGGCGCCGACTTCGGGGTCGAGGCCTTCGCCAAAGTATTCGCGGGGGATGCCGAGGCGGCGGGGCGCGGAGGGGGGCGTTTTGGAATGAAGCGCGGCGCGGTAATCGGGGACGGCGATTTGGCAGGAGGTGGAGTCGCGCGGGTCGTGCCCGGCGATGGCTTGCAGGAGGATGGCGGTGTCTTCCACGGTGCGGGTGATGGGGCCGATTTGGTCCAGCGAGCTGGCAAAGGCGGCGAGTCCGTAGCGGGAGACGAGTCCGTAGGTGGGCTTGAGGCCGGTGACTCCGCAAAAGGCGGCGGGCTGGCGGATGGAGCCACCGGTGTCGGAGCCGAGGGCGGCGATGGCTTCGCCGGCGGCGACGGCGGCGGCGCTTCCCCCGGACGAGCCGCCGGGGACGCGCGTGAGGTCGTGGGGGTTGGCGGTGGCGCCGAAGGCGGAGTTTTCCGTGGACGAGCCCATGGCGAATTCGTCGAGATTGAGGCGGCCCCAGATGACGGCGCCGGCATTCTTGAGCCGGGTGGTGACGGTGGCGTCGTAGGGGGAGCGGTAGTTGGCGAGGATTTTGGACGAGGCGGTGAGCGGCTGGCCGGTGACGGCGATGTTGTCTTTGATGCCGATGGGGATGCCGTCGAGCGGCCCGCGGGCGTGGCCGGCGGCGCGGCGTTCGTCGGAGGCGCGGGCTTGGGCGAGGGCGTCGGCGGCGTCCCAGGAGGTGAAGGCGTGGACGCGCGGTTCGACGGCGGCGGTGCGGTCGATGACGGCTTGGGTGAGTTCGGCGGAGGAAAGTTCCTTTTTCGCGAGGGCGTCGGCGAGGTCGGCGATGGTGCGGTGGGTCATGGGCGGAATTTTTTGAACAGAAGGAAACGGAGGGAACAAAGAAGACGTGTCACAGGGTGTTGGCGCCGGGGAGAATCAGGCGGTGCATGTCTTCGCGCAGGGTGGCTTTGTTGTAGTTGAACAGGAGGCCGACGGGGATGTTAAGGAGGCGCATGTAGGTCATGAGTTGGGCTTTGTGAACGGGAAGGATTTTTTCGACACATTTGCCCTCAACAAGAAGACACTCGTTCACGAGAATGTCGAAACGCAGCATTTCCTCAAACACGAGGTCTTTGTAGGTGATGCGAACAGTCCCTTGATTACGTGCCGGAAGTTTTCTTAGGGAAAGCTCATGGAGAAGGCAGCGTTCATAGATGGACTCAATGAGGCCGGGGCCTTTGTCACGATGCACTTCCATCGCCGCGCCGATGACCGTGTTGGAGATGGCGTCTGCCTCGGAAAAGAGCGGGTGCATGGTTTTCTTGGTTCCCTTTGTTGCCTTCTGTGAAAAATAATCAGCACGGTATTATTCGACGACTTTGGGGACGGAGATCATGTTGTCGCGTTGGGCGGGGGCGTTGCGGAGGGCGTCGGCGGGGGCGAGGGTGGGGCCGGGTTCGTCGGCCTGCCAGACGTTGTAGATGGGAAAGCCGTGCGCGGTGGGTTCGACGCGGGTGATGTCCACTTGCTTGAGTTTTTCGATGTGGGCGAGGACATCGCCGAGCTGGGCGGCGAAGGCGGCTTTTTCCTCCGG
>JAIRTK010000126.1 GCA_031254955.1 Opitutaceae bacterium | reverse complement strand
CGCTGTTCTGGTGAATGATTGCCGGCAGGCACGCAAACCGGATGTCGGTCAACCGTTGACTCCACAAAGCGCGATCGGCGCGTGGGAACGACGCAAGGGCGGAGGCGCGGCGCGGAGGGGATGGGCGACGCGGGCGACATAAGGCCGGAGGGGCATGGAGCCGAGGCGCGTGAGGCGGAGGGGCGTGAGGCGGAGGGGCGCGCGGAGGGCCGGAAGCACGGGCGGGCGGCACGGAGACGCGCGGGGGCGCGCCTGCTGGATTGGATTGCGTGGCATGGGTGACTCGCCCGTGAGAGTGGAAGCGGCTTCCAGCCGCTTGGACGGCGAAGCCGCCGGTTCGGGTGACAAGGGCGACTCGCCCGTGGACGGCGCAGCATCGCCCTTTTGCATGGCGGGGCTTTGGCGTGGCGAGGCTTTTGCGGCGCGGCGCGCCGTCGCATGGGCGAGTCGCCCATGCCACCCAATCCCACGGGCAAGTCACCTGTCTTACCCAAGTCGCCCGTGCCGCGCCAGCATCCGCGCAACAACCGTTATGCAGTCATGTCCCGCGAGGGCGCATGGTGGTGTGTGTGCGTGTGTGGTGTGTGTATGGGGGGAGGGCGGCGCTCAATTCAGCGCCAGAAAATTTTCCAGCATCCTCATCCCGCCTTCGGTGGCGATGGATTCGGGGTGGAATTGCACGCCCCAGATCGGAAGCGTCTTGTGGCGCAGGCCCATGATCTCCCCCTCGGCGGTCTCGGCGGTGATTTCGAGGCAGCCGGGCAGGGTCGCCCGCTCGACCAGCAGCGAATGATAACGCGTCGCCGGAAACCCCTGCGGCAGGCCCCGAAACACATCGGTGTTCCGGTGCAGGATGGGCGAGGTTTTCCCATGCATCAGGCGCTCCGCGCGCACCACCCGCCCGCCAAAATGCTGGCCAATCGACTGGTGCCCGAGGCAGACGCCGAACAGCGGCTTCTTTCCCGCAAAGGCCGCGATGATGTCGAGCGTGACTCCCGCCTCGCCCGGCGAGCACGGGCCGGGCGAAAGCAGCACCCGGTCGGGATTCAGCGCAAGCGCTTCGTCCGGCGTGATCTCATTGTTGCGAAACACGCGCGGCTCCACGCCGAGCTGCCCGAAATACTGGACGAGGTTGTAGGTGAACGAGTCGAAGTTGTCGATGACGAGGAGCACGTCCGAACCTTTTGCGCTTTCTGCCCCAGGGTCAAGCGGACGGCGCGGCTCGTTCGCTGCGCGGGGCAACCCCCAAAACCATAAATCCCCAAACCCAAAAAAATCTCAAAACCCGCCTGCGCTTTGCGCGACCGGAAGGGACGAGCGCGAAGCCACGCCGCCCCCGGTGCCCCCGCCGCGAGTGTCGCCCCCACGACACAATAAAACGCCCGCGCCCCAAGGCGCAGGGTATGAGTTTTCCTCTGTTAACCGACCGAGGTTACACGGAGGCGGGATTTCGTAGCCTAACCTTGCGTCAGGCCGCGACCGCACGCCCGCCCACGCCTGCGTAAAACCCGCCCCCTCCCCCGCCCCCGTAGCGCGGACTTCCAAGTCTGCTTCAGGGCGGGCCTTCGGCCCGTCAGCAGGTTTGGAAACCTGCGCTACACCGGCAGTGCAGACTTCCAAGTCCGCTTCCTCCGCGTTCCCCGCCGCCAAGGGACGGGATATTGGACCATCAAAACGTTTAGATGAACTCGCGGCAAACTGCTGGGGATTGCTCCCAAAGAGATTAAATAATGGAGCATCTCGCCACGGCATCTCCTCTTCGCGCTCTTTGTGTCTTTGTGGTGAAAATGAATTTTTAAGAACCCTCCATCATCGCGCTTTTCAGCTTTCGGACAAACCTTCAATCTTCCCGCCCGGACCAGCGCGCAACCTGCGCGTCCGGATCGGCATCATCATGGAAAAACAACTCAAAAACCACCTCGCCTTTGTCACCCGCGCGCTCGCCGAACTTGAGGCCTCCGGCAATCCGCATCCCGACGCGGACGCGCGCGCCCGTCTGCTCCTCGGCCATCACCTCGCCCAGACCGCCGCTTTCCAGCACGAGCGCCTCATTCACCTGCTCGTCACCCTCTTCTTCGGGGCGCTGCTTCTCGCCGCGATGATTTGCACAAAAATCTGGCCGCTCTGGCAATTTCTCGCCCTCGACGCGCTCCTTCTCGTCATCGAACTGTTTTATATCAAACACTACTTCGTCCTCGAAAACACCGTGCAGAAATTTTATCCGCTCACCCAAAGACTGCACCGGTTCCTCGATCATCGTCCGGCGGACTGACCGCATGCGCGCCTAAAATCCGGCTGTGTACTGTCGCGCGCATCCCTCGCCTCGGCACGACAGCGCGCGCAGTGCAGGCGCCCTTCTAAGAGCGTCTAACAAAATTACAATAGGGCAGGCCGAAAGACGGTATGAAAGGCGAGGATGCAGGGGCTTCGCTTGTGAAGTCCGTCGCGGAAGGATGCCACGGGTTTGCTTCCGCCAGTGCGCCGACGCAGTCGCATAAAACACAAACGCGCGCGACTGCCGTCCGGCAACGGGCTTCGCAAGCGAAGCCCCTACATCCGCCGCCGCGCGCCTCCGTGTCCGCTGTCTCACTTCGATCAATCTTTTTTTTGTTAGACGCTCTTATTCTTTCTTTTTCTTCTTTCTCTTCCGGGGGCGTGCCTCTGGGGTGAAAGATAACGATAACGAGAAAGAGAAAGAGGAAAGAAAGAGGAAAGAAGAAAGATAAAGAGGAAAGAAGAAAGAGCCGGAAAGAGTTTGGACGCGGGGCTTCATGTTGAATCACCACCGGCTTTTTTTGGGGGACACTGCCCCTTTGCTGGTCGTCCGTGTCGGGCTGTCTCGCGTCCGTCCGCGAACTGTAGGGAAATCCACCTCCGCCTCGTCATCTCCGCCATGCCGGAACAGGTTGACTGAGGTTACGCGAAGGCGGTGGGGAGGCCTCGGAGCAGCCGCCGGCGGCGGAGCGGGCGGTTTGGATTTCATAGGGAAGGCGGAGCGTTGTCGCGGAGGTCTTGGAGAGGACTCCCTGCCGGCTTTGGCCATTCGTTAAAGTGCTTTGAATTTTGCATCATGACGAAAACACGGTTCGCGAACAAATCTGCCGAGGTTACACGCGGGGCGGCGCGGGGACATCGTTTGCCAGGCTCGCGAAGGACTTGGGGCATCGCGTGTTTTGTCCGGTCTTCGCGGGCGTGGCAAGCGATGCCCGTGCCTTCGGTGCGCGCAAGCTCCGGGAATCATTTTCTTCCGCCTGGCGTCCCCGCGGGATTGGCGGAAGGATGGCAGGGCGGCAAGCGAACCGTCCGCTCGCCGTCCTGTCTGCCGTGCGCATGAAACACAATACTCTAGCTGGATGGCTTCGCGCGGTCGTGGCCGCCTGCCTGCTGGCAGGCGCGGCGGGACAATCGGGTTGTGTGGTGGCGGCCGTTGGCGCGGCGGCCGCGGGCACGGTGGCCTATGTGCGCGGCAAATTGGAGGCGTCGCTGGCAAACGATTATCGCGAGGTGGTCAAGGCGACCGACCGGGCCGTGGAGCGACTACAGTTCCGGAAAATCAGCGAGAACGGCGACGCGTTGAAAACCGTGTTCGTGGCGAGAACCGGAGACGACACGCGTATCCACATCACCGTGACCAAGAAGTCCGACAACCTCGTCCAGGTCGAAATTCGCGTGGGGACGTTCGGCAACGAAGCGCTGTCCCGCACCCTCCTCGACTCGATCAAGGCAACTCTCTGACGCTGGCCGAGGCCGTTTTTCAAGTCATGCGGTGTCAGGTCGGACACCGGCATGTTAGCATCACCGAGGTTGCGCGGACGGCGGGCGGGATTGCGTGGCATGGGCGAACGCGCCCATGTGTCAGGGATGTTTGCGGTGCGGAGCGCCGTCCACGGGCGGGTCGCCCGTGCCGCTCGAACCGCGCTGCCTCGCGACCCGCGCTGCCTCGTGTTCACCTCGGCTAACAAAGTAGCATTAATACCACTTTCCACCCAGTTTCACGCTTTGCACCAATCCTTTTAACCACGGATTGCACGGATAAAACGGATTACACGGATGTTTAATTTATTGAAAAACAAAGGGCTTAATCTGTGTCGTCCGTTGGAATCCGTGCAATCCGTGGTCGGCTTGGAGGGTGTTTCTCAAGAAGGGTTTTGATTAAGAGCATCTAACAAAAAGAGGGAGCGACCGAAGTGACACAGCGGACACCGAGGTGCGCGACAGCGAATGTAGGGGCTTCGCTTGCGAAGCCCGTTGCTTGCGAAGCCCGTTGCCGGACGGCAGTCGCACGCGTTTGTGTTTCATGCGACTGCGCCGGCGCACTGGCGAAAACAAACTCGTGGCGTCCTTCCGCGACGGGCTTCGCAAGCGAAACCCCTGCATCCTCGCCTTTCCCCACGCTTTTCATACCGCCTTTCGGCCTGCCCTATTGTAATTTTGTTAGGCTCTCTAAACACACCGGCGGCGGAAACCCGCCGCCGGTTATAACCCAATGCCCCCTTCCTCCCCTATTCCCCGTCCCGCCATGACCGCACTCGTCCTTAAATCGTTCGTTGGCATTTCCACCACGCTCTGCCTCGCGTTCCTCATCTCCACCGCGCTTTGCGTCGCGTCCCTCCTCGTCGGCTGCGGAAAATCCGGCGGCGACGCCGCGTCCTCCCGCGAGACCGATGCCAAATCCCGCCTCTCCCGCGCGGAGAAATCCATGAAAGGCGGGCACGACATGACGGACTGGCAGAAAAGAAAAATGGCCGAAATCGGCAAGTCCGTCCCCGGCAAAAGCGTCGTCGAGGAACAGTCGGGCCAAGGCTACACCTACCGCGTCCGCCTCTTCGAGGACGGGAAATATAAAACGACGGCCACCCACCGCCTCCTCTCCGAGGACTACGCCGACCGCTACGAAAGCGAGCGCGAAAGCATGAGCGTCGGAGTCATCGAAGAGGCGGACAAGGCCCGGCGCTACATCCGCAGCACCTACGACGAGTATAAATACCGGGGCAAAACCTGGCAGGAAGTCCGCGACGACGTAAAGGCATGGGTGGACGAGAACATCGCCTCTGCCGCCAAATACAATATAAAAAGCCGCTACCACCTCGTCGAATAAGCCCGCGCCGGAAACCAAATATTTTTCAACCATGAACGGGCAGGAATATGGGCAAAAAAATACAGCCAATAAAACGGCCCACGGAACACACGGAAGAAAGAGGGAAGTTCTTTTTCCGTGTATTCCGTGTGTTTCGTGGGCCATAAAAATATATTAATCCCATATTCTCCCATTCACGCCCATTCGCGGTCGAAAAAAACAAAAAAATTCTCCCATGAAAAAACAAACCACCACCGTCCTCTGTCTCATGCTGCTTGGCGGCGCCGTCGCCTTCGCATCCGCGCCCGCCGCCGACGCCACGCTCGTCGGCGGCGAGCTTGTCCTCGCCACCGCCGCCGGCGATCCCGGCGGGACAGCCCTGCC
>JAIRTK010000069.1 GCA_031254955.1 Opitutaceae bacterium | reverse complement strand
TGGCCACGGCTTCGGCTGGCCAAACGGCGATGTTGCCGGGGACGTGGGCCACGCAGGGTTCATCCCGCCGCTTCACTTCGGCCAGCAAGGGCTGCACCATCCCATAGCCGGCATCGAAGACGATGGTCTGATAGGCCGGCAACTGCGGCTTCATCTCGTCGAGCAGCTCGAGTGCGAGGCGCCACTTCTCCCGGAAACCTTGCTTGTGCGGCGGCACCCCTGCCTGTCCCCTCCGCACCGCATCGTCGGCCCACTCCGCGGGAAGGTGGAGTTGCGCGGCCAGCGCCAGTGCAGCCCGCTGCCCATCCAAGTCCAGGTCACGACGTTCTGGCAGTTGGCGAGCTTGCCCAAAGCCTCGCAAGACTGGCGCGCCACTCCCGCCAAATGCCGGCCTTGCTTGGGCAGGCGGGTCTCGTCGAGCAGGTTGGGAAACCTGCGTTACGAAAAGCCGGACCTTGCGACAGCATAAACAAAAAAGGCCCAGGGCAAACCGTCCCGGAGAGTCGCCACCCAAAGGCAGGGCGAAGCCTCCGACTGAACCGCGATAGCCCAACGGCTTGGCGGGACGCCTCGGAGAGGCCTCCCCACCGGTTTCCGCCAAGGTTTTAAGCGCCTTGTATTTTTGTGCCACGGCAAGATCAGAATTTCCGAACAAGTTTATTGAAGCGCAGAGAATACAGAAAATTCATGGGAAAATATGATTTCTCCCCCGCGCTCTTTGTGTTTCTTGTATTTTTGCGGTTGGTTTTTGTTGTTTTCAGCCAGCGAAACTAGCGATGAAGCTCGTTTTTGGGAGTTCCTCTATCATATCGACCAGGCCGCGGCCATGCGGCGCGCTATCGGCAAAATTGAATAGGGAAAGAAATATATCAAACAAAAGGTCAGCCGTGAGTATAATTCAGACTGAGGCCGCGCTTTCTTTCCTCCTTCTTTTTCCCTCCCTCCTCTTTCCCCTTTCCTCTTTATTCTTTTCCCTTTATCCTCCTTCTTTATTCTTTCTCTTTCTCTTTATTCTTTCTCCTCCGGGCTGTGTCGTCGAGGGATAAAGATAAAGAGAAAGAGGAAAGAAGAAAGATAAAGGGAAAAAGGAAAGAGAAAAGAACTCCGGGCGCATAGGCTCGCTTTGAAACGCCCCCTGTCAATCGTCGCGGAATCATAAAATCAAAGAGCCGTGTTTGCTCGCGCCGGCAAGCCTTTGCGGGCGACATGCCGGCTGCAAACTCATCGAAATGGAGGTTCTGTGTCACAACAGGCCACCTCCCGCCTCCGATTTTTCTTTTCGATAGATGCTCTAAAAAATCGACACGCCTGCCTGGACGCCGAGGACAAAGGCGTCGTCAATACACTTGGAGCCGCCCGGACGGCGGATGTATTGCATGACCGGCTGCACATTGATGGCGGGCGTTATCTGAATGCGGTGGCCGGCCTCGAACACGATCTCGTGGTCCGGCTTGCCGCCGCCGGGGACGCGGGGAAGCTTGTTGCTCAGCGCTCCATAGGCCACATGCAAAAAGGTGCGGTCCGCGGGGCGCGCCGGGATGAGGCCGCGCCAGTTCGCGCCGAGGTTGACTTGCGACTGCATCCTCGCCAGCCGGGAATGCGGCGAATACGCCAGCGACGTGAAAAGCGCCAGGCCGTTTTTTAATTCGACCTCGCCGTGGGCATACAGCCGGAGAAGATATTTCGTGACATGGTCCGTGCCAAATTCCCGCATGGAGAAATGGACATTGTTCATGCCCGCGAAGACATGCGCGCGCCGCCCGTCAAGCTCGGTGCGCAGGTCGTATTGCATCATGCAGGATACGCCGTCGTGGCGGCTGATCCGCATGTTGGCGCCGTGATCACCGGGATCCATCATGCCGTCGAAGAGTTGATAAACACCGAGCTGGAAGGTGTGTTGTCCCGACGGCTGGTATTTTATCCGTCCGCCCCATGTGGCGTTCGGTGAGGATGTAATCACGCCGTCCATCATCGCGGCGCGGATGCCGGCGGTCGCGTTGTTGGACGCGTAGGTCAGGAGCGGGGAGCGGATGAAATCGTCCGCCGCGCCCAGGCGCCCCAGCTTGATGGCAAGCCCGTTTTCAAAGAACTTTTCCATGTTCAATTCATACAGAAATATGGCCCGCTTTCCATGCACCTGCATCGGGTCGAACTCCGAGCCGACGGCGGGGGCGATGCTGTGTCCGTGGCGGTCAACCCCGGAAATCCTGATGATGACATCCGGGATGTCGGACATTTTTCCCAAGTCGAATTTCAGGCCGAAATTCATGTTGGCCGCAAATTCGTCCTCGTGCCTGATTCCGCCGGAGACGTTCGCGGCATACATCGTCGCGAAAGAGGCGAACGGGGAGATGCCCGCGATTTCCGACGCCGGGCGGATGCCGAGCAGCTCGCCGGTGACATGCCTGCTTTCATGCCAGGGCTTCACGGAGTCCTCCGCGGTGGCGGCGGACAATGACAGGGTTGATAATACTATGATTATGGCCGTGCGTTTCATGTGTTTTCTTGATGTCCGCCCAGCCGGGCCGTGGCGCGGCACGGAATGGAGCGGAAAGGCTGGCCTCGTTCCGGGACGGACGTCCGCGCATTCGCGCAGGCTCCGTCGCCGGCCTTTGGCGGGAGGGGGTTTCGATTGCTTCCGAAAAACCCCTCATTAACCTGGTTTTATTATAAAGCCCCACGGGGAAAGCCCGGGGGCGTTGAGGATTCCGGCGACGGGCTTCGACGCTCCGAAGAATGAGGCGGGTTGGACGCGCCTGCCATGCGCCCGGCCTTGCCGGGATATTTTGCGCGAAGCCCGGCGCGGGCTTTGCGGATGGCGGAATTTTCTTGCGAGCGTTTTTGTCATGAGTGCTTGGTCGTCACTGGCGGAAGGAGCGCCAGAATATCAGCAAAGAAACAGGCCGGGAATTATTTTATCATGATCATTCCGTTAACCGGCAGTTAACACGCGGCGCCGGCGGGCCGCGGGCATTCCGTCCGCGTCGCGGCAGCCGGCGGGCGTCGATATTAATTCATATTCAAATATATATAAGCCCGGCCCGGCGGAGCCGGTTTTTCTTGGTCAGCCGAGACTGCGCGGGCGAGTCGCTGGGTTGCGTGGCATGGGCGTTCTTGCCCATGTTGGCTTGGGGCGGAGCGGAGCGCCGTCCACGGGCGGGTCGCCCATGTCACTCAATCCGCACGGGTGAGGGCGCCTGTGTCGCGCGGCCCGCACTGCTTCACGCTCACCTTGGTTAATGGAAGGGAACCCGCTTTTATTTGCGGTAATACCCTTTGCGAATGAAAATCCCACTAAGGACGCCGTTAAGGGTAGGGCGAGGCGTCCCGCCGAGCCGTGTGAACCGCTCGCGGCGCGGCGGGACGCCACGCCCAACCCGAAGGGTGATTCTAATTAGCAAAGGGGATCCGTCGGTATGGGGATAAAACGAAGCGG
>JAIRTK010000019.1 GCA_031254955.1 Opitutaceae bacterium | reverse complement strand
GGGGCACGGGGGCTATCTGGATGGTAATGGCACAAAGATGACGGCGGGCGGGCAGGCGTTTGCCGGCGCAAGCCGGGGGTGGTGGTCGGCGAGATTATAAAATTGGCGGCGTTGTCGGCGAGGGGGCCGGGGTGCCGGACGCTTTCGCTTTTTTTCAACCGACGCTTCGCGGCGGCGCGGGGTGTCTCGGCGGGGAAGACGTTTGTCAGTTATACACTCAGGCGGCATAGGGCGGAAGTGGCGTGGGTGCGCGAGCGGTTCAAATGGCGGATGCCGTGCGGGCTGCCGGCGAATGCAGTTTTTTTGGGGTGGACTTGACGGGAAAGGCGGACGCTTGCGGCGAGGTGCATTCGATACCGGGCATCGTTGACCACGGCACGCGGCGGGCCGCGTGGCTGTGCGTTGCCGCGAAAACATGCTCGTGAGCACTGCTCGGGCACTTGTGTTTTGCGATTGCGGCGTGCGGAAAGCCAAAAGCGCTGCGAACCGACAATAAGGCGTGTTTTTGCTCGCGGCGTTTTCGATGGAGGCTGCGTTTGCTGGGGATACGGCATCAGCGGTCGGACTTGGGATGCCCCTGGCAGAACGGGCGCGTGGAGCGGTTTTCCTGACACTCAAATAAAAACTCGATGCGTGGGAGGTCACCGACGCGGACATGCTGGGGGGCGTGCTGGGGGATTTTTCGTTTTGGTATAACGCAGTGCGTCCACATCAGCATTTGGGCGGGCGAACACCGATGGAGGCGTGACACGGAATTGCGCGAGTCGAGGCACAGCGAGTGGTTTTCAGCGGGGGACGGATTGCTCACGGGCGAACGGCACGACTGGGGGTGACGCCAACTTTTGTTCTTTAAAAAACCTTGCTTACTTAAAAATGCCGCCGATTGCCGCCACAGGCACATTTGCGTTGTGGCGGCGGTTTGCTGGCAAAAAACGGGAAGTGCGGGCAAAAATCACCCCGTTTTTCCGATACACCAGCCTCGCGACACTCGGACGGGGCACCGCCCATTTCCTGAGCGTTCCCAAAAACCGAAATATTCAATATGCCGAGGTCTTCGCCGCGCCTTCGCGATAGAACGCACCCGACTTCCTGCGTATCAAAATCGTCTCGGAGCACAAACCCGTCTGCGCGAAACGGAGGGCTACGCGCCTTTTGTTTTTCATTGCCACTTGGCCGGCGCCATCACCCTCGCCGCAACCACTCAAACTTGACACAAGGAAAAACATATCCATCACACTGCCGACAAATTTACGGACTTTCTTACCAAGCTCCATGAGCAATATTTCACATGAGTCTCCTCTCTGCACGCCGCCCTGCGCGACCATTCCGATGGAAAAAACGCGCTGGTTCGAAGACGAGGTGCATGCCCATAACACTCATCTCGAATCCTACATCCGCAGATCCTTTCCCTCCGTCGATGTCGAGGATATCGTGCAGGAATCCTACTTGCGCACGTGGCTCGCAAACGCAGCCAGGCCCATCGGGTCAGTCAAGGCGTTTTTGTTCACGGTGGCCAGGCATCTGGCAATCGACTCGATCCGACGCCAGAAAAAATCCCCGATAGTTGCCGTGTCAGATTTGGCCGTGCTGGACGTCATAGATGATGGCAAGGATCCCGTCGAAGCCGCGTCCGTCAGTGATGAAATTGCGTTGCTGGCCGATGCCATCGACTCGCTCCCGCCGCAATGCCGTGAAATCATCCTCCTTCGCAAACTCCAGGGAATGCCGCAGCGCGAGGTCGCCACGCTCCTCTCCACCACCGAGGCCGCCGTCGGGCAACAGGTCTGTCGTGGCATCTTGAGGCTGGTGACATTTTTTGCCAAGCGCGGCGCGATTGAAACAAAGCAAAACAAAACATGAACAAAGACTCCGACCAGAAAGCCATTTTCGAGGCCGCCGCCTGCTGGGTCGCCCGGCATGACGCCGGCCTGTCGGCGGCGGAGGTAGCGGAGTTTGTGCAATGGCGCTCAGCGGACACACGGCACGAGGTCGCGTTTGAATACTGCTCGCGCGCATGGTCGGCTCTTGACCGCCCGTTGCTCGCTGATGAAAAGAGCGCGCTTGTGCGCGAACTGCGCGCGCGCACGCTCCGCCGCCAGGCGCGCCGACGCCGCACGCGGCGGGTGCAAATCGCAGCCGCGGCGACTTGCGCCGTCGTGGTAATCGCCTTTGCCTCCCTGTGGCAGCGGCGGCGCGAAATCATGGAATTGCCGCCGTTTGATGCGCTGCCGGCATCTGTTGTGACCGCAAGCTCCGAAGAGACCGTGCCCGCGCACCCCAGACAAAGCATCGTGACTGTCATAAGCCCCGAACAACGTGAACTGCCGGATGGTTCGATGGTGGAAATCAGGCAGGGCGCCGTCATTGACATGCGCTACGATGACACCGTCCGCCGGGTCGTTCTGGTGAGCGGCGAGGCGTATTTCCAAGTCGCGAAAGAATTGTCACGTCCGTTTGTGGTTGCGGCCGGAGACATTGAAGTGAGGGCGGTCGGCACAGCGTTCTCCGTGGACCTTGGCAATGAGCAGACGGAAGTCCTGGTCACCGAAGGGTGTGTCGCCGTGGAAAAACCTGCATCCCAGCCGGACACGGCAATGCAGGAAACAATCACGGCAGCGGATGTGGACGCGCAGAAAACGAGCACGCCCAAGCCCGCAATCGACTCAACCGCCGGGCCTGTCCTCGTGGCGACGCTTGGCATGCGCGAGCGCCTCGTGGTGGAAACCGCGGCAGCGGCAGACGCTCCTGTCTTGATGGCAGTGACCCCCGATGAAATCAACGAGCGCCTGGCCTGGCGCGTTTCGCGGCTGGAGTTTTCCGCGACACCACTGGCCGAGGCGGTGGCGTTGATCAACAGCCATTCACAGTTGCCCGATGGCAGCGCAAACACGCGTCTCGTGATGGACGAATCGCTGTCCGACATGAAGGCGGAGCCGGTAAGCGGTTATTTTCCCGCCAGCGACATCGCAGCTTTTGTGGATGTGCTCCATGTGAGCATGGGCATCGCAAGCGAGCGCCGGGGAGACGTAATCATCCTTCGCAAGGAGGAAATTGAGCCAGAGGACGAAGCACAACAGCGGACGGAAGACTGAAAATAGTCGCCAAGAGGCAAGAAACGCAAAAGAAACAATCGCTTTGATTTCCCCATAAGAACAAACTCTCGCATGAGAATGATGCGAACAGTCGCCCCCAAGCCTCTGCGCGCCGTGTCCTCCGGGTAATCAACAATCCACAATCACACGGAGATCATAGAGAAGGTGTGAATTTATTTATTCGCGCCCATTCGCGGTTCAAAAACTCACGCCTCTTTGCGACGATTTTCCCGGATTGATTTGATGAGAGATTTTTCCGTCGGAATTTTTTTTGTATTTCTCGTGTCAAATTTTTCCCGACGGGGCGTTTTAATTTATGTATGACCTCTCGTCGCCTTTCCCGCGCTTTCCTCAAACACGTTGCCGCATTATTATCGTTTTTCACACTCATCGCGTGCCTTTCCGCCTCCGATCCCGCATCGGAAAAGCGTGCCATTGATGTGCCCGCCGGCTTTGTGGAAAACACCATCAAGACACTTTTTCAGCAAACCGGCGTGAATATCCTCGTGCCGACGAATACCATCCGCGACATCCGATCCAAACCCGTCAAGGGGGACTACACCGCGCGCGAGGCGCTCGAAATCATGCTCGCGGACACAGGCCTCGTCGTCGAGCAGACCGCGAAGGGCGGAACCCTCACCGTGCGCCATGCAAACACCACACCCGGCGCAAAAAAAAAGACACTCGCGCAAACCGTCACCATAACCGGCCGCGTGCTCAACGTCGCCGCCGACGCCTACCTGCATAACGCCGAGGTGCGCGTCGCCGGCACCGAGCGCTACGTCTATACCGGGGAGGACGGCTCCTACGCCATCGAAGCGCCCGCCGGCACGGTCGAACTCATCGCCAGCTACTCGGGCGTCCAGCAGCGCACCAGCACGATCACCGCCACTGCGGGCGCGCCCAATGTTCTCAACTTCGACCTCCATCCGCTCATCATCGCCCCCTCGGCCAGCGACGCCACGGGGCCGGTTGTCACGCTCGATCGTTTCGTCGTCACCGAGGATCGCGAAGGCCAGGCCAAGGCCATCATGGACCAGCGTGCCGCTCCGAACGCAGTCACCCTCATTGCCTCCGACAATTTCGGCGACGTCACCATGGGCGCCATCGGCGAAGTCCTCAAATACATGCCGGGAATCACCCTCGAATACGGCGATGCCGACGCGACCGGCGTGCGCATCGGCGGGCTTGACAGCAAATACACCACCGCCGCGCTCGACGGCGTCGCCATCTCGACGAGCGGGCGCGCGGTTGACCTTACCGATATCACCTCCACAGGCATCGAGACCATTGAGTTTGTGCAGACGCTGACGGCAAGCATGGACGCCGGGGCCGCCGCCGGGCGCATCAACTTCCGCTCCAAGGACCCGTTCAGCCGGCGCGGCAGGCAGATTCGCTACCAGTTCGGCTTGAACGGCCACAGCAGCGCCACCAACTGGGGCGGCTCTTACCTGCCCGACGACCGCAAGCACCGTCTCGTTTTTCCCAGTTGGCAAATCAACTACGGCGGCGTGTTTTTCAGGCGTCGCCTCGCCGTCGATTTTAATCTCAGCTACAATGGCAGCTACAATCTGGTGCAGCAACATGCGATTGGCTACTCCTACCTCAACCCCAACCTCGCTGCCAACCCCCAGTATGACTACCTCGACCATGAGCCGGTGATCGTCAATCTCTCCTGGCGCCCGCTAGTGCAGCTCTTGAACCGGTATGGCGCCAACCTCAATCTCGGCTACAAGATCAGCCCCTTTCTCACCGTTTCGATGCGCGGGGGCTTCTATCATGAGGCGCGCGAGTCCTACTCGCTCACCACCGCGCTTCGCGCCTACAACAACACCGCCGACAGCGTGGACCGTCGCTATGCGCCCACTGCGAGCGTTGACCGGATAAACTCCACCCTCATCCACTGGGTCGTCAATAATGCGGGATCCACCGAGACCCGTCTCTTCAACAGCTACGTCCACCGCCAGCACTCGACGCTCACCCGTTTCGCCACGCCGCGCCTCACCTACAAGCGCGACAGCTTTTCCGCCGAGATCCACGGTGGCTACGCCAACACCTTCAAACGTTACCGCGACGGAGAAAAGGGCTTCTTCTACGCCACCAATTCCTACGTGAGCAACATCGGCTGGGTCGCCGACCGCCCCTCCAGCGACTCGCCCACGTGGACGCTCACCCAGACCAGCGGCGACCCGTGGGGAAATCCCGAAAACTGGAGCAAACGCAACTATTCCAACCTCGGCATCCGCTCCTATCCGACACGCGCGGAGACCGAGCAGTATGTCGGTGGCCTGGACCTTTCCTATGCCGTCCCCGTCTTTGGCGTGCCTGTCACATTCCAGACCGGCGGCCACTTCCGCCGCAACACCTACGACTACTGGCGCAAGGACACCCGCTACAATTACCTCGGCCCGACCGGACGCCCGCAGGAAGCCCCCATTCCCCACACCCAAAACTATGTCTTCGATTTCCCCTTGGGCGGCAAGGGAGGCAACATTTCCGAGCAAGGCTGGCGCATCGACGACACTTACGCGCTTTACGACATATTCAGGGAACACCCCAACTGGTTCACCGGCACCGTCGCCAACCTGCGACGCGAGTTCACCAACAGGCGGCATCTCGTCGAGGACATCAGCGCCGCCTACTTTGAGATGAACACCCGTATCAACCGCCTTCGCTTCAACCTTGGCGCGCGTTTTGAAAAGACCGAGGTCGAGACCCTTAGCGTCCCGCGCCGCACCAGCGCCGAACTCACCGCCGCCGGCTATCCGGTCAATGATAAAGGACAGGCCACGACCGAGGAGGGCGTCCGCTACCAATACCACTACGGCGAGCGCGTCAACCGTCGCAACAGCTACGGCAACGGCTTTTTCTCCGGAGGACTCAAATACGACATCACCCGCAATCTTCAGGCCCAGCTCTCCGCCAGCCAGTCCATCATGCGCCCCGATTATCCCAATCTCTCCGGCACCGTCAGCTACGACGAGGAACTCAGCACCGCCACCATCCCCAACTCCACCCTCAAACCCGAATACATGACCAAGATTTTCGCCGGCCTGAACTGGCGCCTCGAACCAGCCGGCACCCTCAGCCTTCAGGCCTACCGCATGGATATCAAAAACAAACAAATCAGCCATATCGAAATCAGCCGCGCCGAGGCCGAGCGCATAGTCGGCTATCCGCTGGGCGATATCATTGACGACGAGTCGGACGATTCCGTCACCGGGGGCACCCCCGATACCGGTGATACGACCGAGGTCGATAATGCAAGCGACACCGCCTTTTACACCACCATCAATTCCCGCAGCCGCCTCTCCGTCTATGGCATGACCCTTGAATACAACCAGCAGCTCACCTTTCTGCCAGGCTACCTCAAGGGCTTGAGCGTCTTCAGCTCCGTCACCTGGTCGGACATTCAAGGCTCGCAGACCGACGAGGAAAAAATCGGCCAGGTGCGCAAGTCGGCCAACGGCGGCATCCGCTACCGCGTCGGACGCGTGCACCTGCAGCTTCGCGGCACATGGAATGACACCACCCTCTACTCGGTCACCCGCCCGTCGGGCCTCAGAAATTATTTCCTCAACGACCACCGCTACCTGAAAAGCCGCTTCATCATGGATCTGAGCGGCGGCTTCAAGCTCACCCGGCGCTGCGAACTTTCCTTCAGCGTGCGCAACATCACCAATTCGCCCGCGATCATCTATTCCAACGTCCCCGACCGCCTCGCCGCCTACACCCTGCGCGGCTCCTACTGGAACGTGAGCCTGAAAGGAGCGTTCTGACACGCGCCGTGCGCGCTAATGTAAAATACAAAATTAAGAATGATAATGCCACCGATCTCCCGTCCCCTCTCCACATCTTTTATGAGAACACTCCGCACTTTTGTCCTTTGTCTTCTGTCGTCCGTTCTCTGTGCGTTTCATACGCTCCGCGCCGACACAGTCGTCTTCACCGGCGGCGATTACACCGGCGACATTTACCTCGCCGACCGGACGGACACGTTTGTCGTTGACGCCGACACCACCATCTCGGGCCGCATCACGGGCACCAGCGACTACCGGGAAATCGCCACCGGCGGCGCTTTCATCAAAACCGGCGACGGCACACTCTCCATCACCGGCCAGCGCAACTGGTTTCTCGGCCCCAATGCCGTCTCCTCCGGCACACTCGTTGTCACGCATGTCGGCGCGCTTGGCACGGGAAATCTCGTAGTCAACTCCGGAGCCACATTCGTGATGCGCGGCATCCGCGACGGCATGAATTTTCCGCAAGCCATCACCGGCGGCGGGCGCGTCGAGATCGCGGACAGCGACATGACGCTCAATTACCGCCACGGCTTTGTCATTGGCGCGTTGGCCTCGGCCAACAGCGATTTCAGCGAACTCGCCGTCACGCGCTCGCGCCTCTACGCGCTGGCCAGCGGCACGCTCTCCAGCGGGCTGGGCGGCGCCAACGTCGCCGTCTCCATCGCCGACAACTCGACTCTCGTGCTTGGCCGCGAGGGCATCACGCCCGGCGTCTCCGGCCTGCTCGCCCAGACCAACTACGCCATCGTGGCGCGCATTCTCGCCGTTGACGCCACCAGCACGCTCATGCTCAACCCCGGCGCAAACCTCACCGTCACCGGCACGCTCGCGCTCGACCCGGACGCGACCTTCACCTTTGGCGGTGCCGGCCTCATACGCCTCGAATACGCCGCGCTCGCCCCCGGCTCCGCCAGCCCCGACATCCTCGCCGCCGCGCCCGCAGGCTACAGTCTCGACGCCACCAGCGTCGTCGGCAGCAGCGGACGCCAGCGGCGCGATTACCTTGTCATCAACCAAGGCGCGAATCCCATGCACGACATCGCCATGACCACCGCCGCAATCGACACCATCATCGACACCGTGTCGGGCCGTCTCAACGAGCTTTTTCTTCTGCCCGCCGCCGACGCACCCGCCCAGCGTCGTCCGCGCAAATGGAACAACAACGCCTGGCTGCGCGGCCTTTTCAGCTCGGTTGATTATGAAACCGGCGGCGACAACCGCCCCGGCCACAACGGGCGGCTCAGCGGCCTCGTGCTCGGCCTCGACAGCGCGTATCGCCAGCGGGTCAACCTCGGACTCTACGGCGGAATCACGGAAAGCAATCTCGACACCGCCGGCGCGGCCTCGCTCCTGTCCAAGCAGCGTTATTTTGGCGTGAGCGTGACCCCGCGTTTCAAGCATTTCTACATCACCGCCGACGCCTTTTCCGGCAATGCCGACTCCGAGTCGCTGCGCCGCGAGGCTAACGGCTCCACAATCGCCCATTGGAGCAACCATTTCAGCGGAGGCGGCCTCGAAGTCGGTGCGGTGCTCCGCCCTTGGAAGGATGGATTCCTGCGCCCGCGCGTCGCGGTGCGTTACACGAGCATGGATATCAGTGACTACAAGGAGCGCGCTCCCATCGGCGCGAGCCAAATGGTCGTGGAGGATTTCAGCGACTCGCTCGCGCATGTTAACCTCGCGGTCGATGCGGCGCGCCGCCTCACGCTCTTCAAGCGCGCCGCGCTGGCCGGCGTCAGCCTCGGCCTCAAACGCCATGTGAGCGAGCCACGGACAACGCTTGCCGCGGCCTTTCGCGATTATTCGGAGCGCGGTTTCACGCTGGAACGAGGCGATTATTACGAGGACACCGTCTCGCTCGGCGCGTCCCTCGGTGTCGCTCTCACCCGCCGCGTCCATGCAGGCCTGTCGCTCGGCTACGAACGCGGCGCGCATCACGACCGCATGACTGCCTCCCTCTCGGTCAACTGCATGTGGTAGCAAGCCCGCAACGATGAACCCTTCTAAAATCCAGCATCCCAACTCCGCACCCTCTCCATGAAAACACTTCGCACTTCCGCCGCCCGCCACGCGCTCCTCGCCACGCGCCACTGCGCGCTGCTCTGCGCACTCATCGCGTCTGGCGTGCTCAACGCGCAAATCATCGCGCCGCAGGACGCCAACCAATTCCGCACAACCCTAGCCAGCGGCGGCACCTACATCCTGCGCGACACCGGCACCTACTACACCTCCCCCGGAACATGGACGTTTAACGACATGACCTTTTCCAATTCCGGGACCGATGCCGGAAACTTTGCCGCCGTCTACGTTCAGGCCTCCGAAGCCGGGAACACCGTTTTTAGCGGCTCCAATCTCACCATCCTGGGCAGCGGCACCTCCAGCAATAGCCGCCATGCCCTGTATCTCACCGGCGGCCCCAAAGTCGTGCTCATCGACAGCGTCATCCGTCAGACCGAGGCGAATGCGTCCACCGGCGTCACTTACGCCACTTATATTGGCGGACGCACTGAGTTTCACGGCACAAATCTCCGCATCGAGGCCGTCGGTCCGCAAGTCAACGCCATCTACATGACCAACAACCGCGGCAACCGGGTCATTCTCGAAGGCTCCGTCATACAAAACTCCGGCTCCGTCGCCGCCATTCGCATGGCCGGCGCCGGCACCGTCATGCTCACCTCATCCACCATCAACGCCACCGGCGATGTCGCCCCAGGGTTTCAAGCCATCGGCTCGCGCGTTTATTTTATTCTCGATGACGGACTCATCCAGACCACCGGCGCGCTCTCCCCCGGTCTCTGGCTCGGTTCCGGCATTGTCAGCTCCGCCTTTGGCAACGGCATCATGGAATTCACCGGCGTGTTTCAGAACGCGCTCGTGCAATCCGACGCCGGCATGGGCATCGAGCTTAACACCAACCTGCCCGGCCTCGTCTCCCGCCCCGGCCTCGCCAACCCGCAGCCCTCCATCGCCGGCTATTACGACCTCACCGTCGTCTCCTCCACCATCTCCGGTGCGCTCGGCGCGTTCCGCATGACTTCCAGCGCCACCAGCGCTGACGGGGCCACGATTACCGAGATTCCCACCATCGTCCGTTTGAATTTCACCGACAGCGCCCTCGACGGTGATGTTTTTGTCAACGACGGCGCTCAATTCATCCTCAACGGAGCCGCCTCCCGCCTCGACGGCGCGCTGCGACTCTCCGGCACCGCGCCCACCGCCACCGTCACCCTCGCCGACTCCGCCATCACCAACGGCATCGTGCTCTCCGGCGGCGCCGTCCTCAATCTTTCCGCCGACAACACCACCATCACCGGCACCCTGGCCGCCTCCGGCTCCGCCACCGCCAGGGTTCTCCTCACCGGCGGCTCCACCATCGACGCCGTCGCCTTCGCCGGCAGTTCCAGCCTCGAACTCACCCTCGACAACACCAGCCGCGTGCTCGGCGATTTCAGCTTCAGCGGCGGAGCCGCCTACACACTGCTCCCCGCCGACAACCGCGCCCTTGTTTTCCCCAACGCACTCACGCTCGCCGCCGGCGGCAACCTCCGCGTCGCCCCCGCGACCCGGCTCACGCTCACCGCGCCGCTCACCCTCGCCGACCCCGCCGTGGTCATTACTCTTGCCGACGCGCGCGGCGACGACCTCGTGCTCGCCGGCGGACTCCTTGGCAAAGGCCGCCTCATCGTCCAAAGCATCCACGCCGACGCCCTCGGCAAGCCCGAGTTGCGCGTCATCCGTGACGACACCGGCGCGCTCGCCTCCGACGCGTTCCAACTCGCGGCCCCCGCCGCCAACCGCCTCTTTGCCTATCACGGCCTCGAAAACCGCCCCGACGGCGTTTACCTGACCGGCGGCGGTTTCAGCCCTGCCGGCGCCGCCATCATCAACACCTCCGCTCTCGCCGCCGCCGACTTTTTCGACGCGGGCGCCCCCGTCTCCCGCCATCTCGCCGGACTGCGGGAAAGCGGCACGATGGGCGCGGGCGCACACTATGCCGATGGCAATTCCGGCGCCTTCTGGCTCTCCGGCAACACCGCTTACACCACGGTTGGCGGCGATGCGCCCGGCCTCGGCTTCCGGCAGCAAACCTTTGCCCTCTCCACCGGCGCCGACCTGCGCTGGGGAGGCGGCAATGGCAAACCCGCGATGACCGCCGGCATCTTTGCCGGCACCGGCTACAGCCATCGCGACTTTTCCGGCGATGCCGACGGGCGTGCAACCATTTTCGGCGGCGGTCTCTACGCGCTCTACCAGCGTCCCGGCGGCTGGCACGCGGCGCTGACTCTTCGCGTTGAAAAAGCCGATCACGATCTTGATGTCCGCGACCTTCACACCTCCCTTTCCGCGGACTACTCCGCCAACGCCTTTGGCGCGACCCTCCAATTTGGCCGGTTCTTGTCCGGCTTTAGTCTCACAGGCTGGTGGGCCGAACCGTCCGTCGAAATCGGCTATGCTGGCATCGGCAGCGCCAGCTACGACACCCGCTCCGCCGATGCCGCATACCGTTTCCACGTCCGGCAGGACACCATCACCGCCACCCATGCCCGCGCGCAAATCGCCTTTGGCCGCGAACTCTATAAAAAATGGAGTATCCGCACCCGCATGGCCGGCTCCTGGCTGAACACCTCCGACGGCGGCATCACCGGCGGCGGCATCACAAAGGCCGACTTTTTGATTGATGGCATCCGCGTCGAGGCGTCCGTCGGATTTTTCCGGCAATTCGGCCCGACCAACCGCCTCTGGATCGATTACGACGCGGTCCTCGCTGCCAATTACAAACGCCCCTGCGTAGTGAGCATCGGTTTCGCCAAGGCATGGTGATCTCGCGGCACTGCGGCCCCGCGTGAAAAATCCCTTTCCTGAACTTCCCTCCGACCTCCGTCCTCCCTCTGACCGAACAGTCCCTATCCAAAACACAAAAACACATCTCATTCCTCATTTTTTATGAAAACACTCCATTCCCTATTGCTTCGCATTCTCTGTCCTGCGCTGGCGCTGGCCGCGCTCTCCGCATCCGCCGCCCCCGCCCTTCCCCAGCGCGGGATCAGCGCGCATCGCGGCGCAAATGACACACATCCGGAAAACACCATCCCCGCATTTCGTGAAGCGGTCAGGCTGGGCGTGCAACAAGTCGAATTCGACGTCCGCAGCACAAAAGACGGGCACTTGGTCATCATTCATGACACGACGGTGAACCGCACGACCAACGGCAAAGGGCGGATATCCGATTTGACATTTGCCCAAATCAGAAAGCTGGACGCAGGAATCAAAAAAGACGCGAAATTCGCCGGGGCAAAGATTCCAACGCTTGAGGAAGCCCTGGATTCCCTGCCTCGCGACCTTTGGATCAACGTCCACACCTACGCTGATGAAAAAGCCGCGGTCAGGGTTGCGCGCATCATTGTTGAAAAAAAGCGGGAGCACCAGGCATTCATGTCTTGCACGCAAAGCCGCGCAAATGCCGTCCGCAAGGCATACCCGCAAATCATGATTTGCAACATGGACAGGCAAGGCGGCGACGCCTCGCGCTATGTGCAGGAGACCATTCGGCAAAAATGCCAGTTTATCCAACTCACAAAACTCTGTTCGCCGGAGGAAA
Source organism: Opitutaceae bacterium (assembly GCA_031254955.1). GTDB lineage: Bacteria > Verrucomicrobiota > Verrucomicrobiia > Opitutales > Opitutaceae > Termitidicoccus. Next base: position 13,703 of record JAIRTK010000019.1, on the reverse strand, counting down.
TGAGGCAGTTGAAGGCGGCGGGCGTGAAGGTGAATTATTTCGGCGTCAAATCTCCGAAGCACTGCCGCGAACTTTTTGCCGCCGGCGTTGACTTCCCCCTGGTCAACGAGCCTGCGTTATATCTCAAGGAATGCCCGCCCGGTGGCGGCAAGGAGCCGGCTGCAATCTAAAGGGAAACTCTTTGAAGTCCATTTTCGGCACAGAGTCCGCAGAGCGCCGGAATTGTATGAATCACGAAAACACGGAATCACGAAAAAACATCTCCTCCGATCTTCCCGCCTCTTCGCGCCCTTTGCTGTTAAAACAAATCCTTATTCATCTTCCAGAATCCACAATTTTTTCATGAAACCCAGCACACCTGCCACGCGCTTTTCAGCCTTCCGCCCTCTGGAGTCCGTTCTCTGGCCGCTGCTCTTGCTCTTCTGCCTTCAGGCATCCGCCGCCAGCTTTTACTGGAACTCGCCCTCCGGCACCTGGTTCACGCCCAACGGCTGGTTCACCAGCACAACCTTCGGCACCCCGTCCAACGCGCCCGCCGCGAGCGGCACCGCCTTCATAGAGGGCGGCAGCGTGACCATCGGGCTTGGCGTTTCGGCCACAAACGCCCTCGGTCAGATCGGCTTCGGCACGGGCGCCAGCGGCACGGCCTTCGTCGCGGGTCTCTGGAGAAACACGAACGAGCTTCAGGTCGGAAGCGGAAGCAACGCCGTCGGCTATCTCAAAATCGAGCAAACCGGCACGGTCATCAGCACCAGCGCCGGCAGGGTCGGCCAGTATGGCAGCGGCACGGCCTTCGTCGAAGGCTTGTGGCAAAGTGGCGGCATCCTTTACCTCGCCCGCTTTGCCGGCAGCGACGGATGGCTCGACATCGCGCAAACGGGCACCGTCATAAGCAGCGGCGGCTATGTCGGCGGCGGCAACAGCGCCGCTGTCGCAGGGGCTGGCAACGCCACAGCCTTCGTTTCCGGCCTTTGGCGGAGCAACGGCGACATTATCGTCGGAGTCGGAGGCGGCGCCACCGGCTACCTTAGAATCGAGCAAACCGGCACGGTCATCAACACCGGCATCGGCAGGGTCGGCCAGTATGGCTCCGGCACGGCCTCCGTCGCCGGCCTCTGGCAAAGCAATGACAACTTTATCATCGGGCGCTATGCCAACAGCGACGGCTGGCTCGACATCGAACAAACCGGCACCGTTTCAAACGCCACCGGCTATGTCGGTTATGATGCCACCGCCACCGGCACGGCCATCGTCGCCGGCCTCTGGAACAACACCGTCAATTTCAACGTCGGCCACGGCGGTTCCGGTTATCTCAAAATCGAACAAACCGGAACCATCACCGATGCCGCCGGGTTCATCGGCTACAACGCCAATTCCAGCGGCACCGCCGTGGTCGAAGGTCTTTGGCGGAACAGCGGCTCGTTTTTCGTCGGATTTGGCGGCAACGGCGTTCTCAAGATTGAGCAATCCGGCACCGTCCTCGCCAGCGGCGCATCCAGCGAGGTTGTCATCGCAAACGACACCACCGCCATCGGCACCGTTTTTGTTGCCGGTCTGTTGAACACCAACAACTATCTTTACGTTGGCTACGGCGGCACGGGCGTGCTCCACATCGCGGAAACCGGCACTGTCATGATCCCCTATGGCTACATTGGCTTCAACGCCGGCAGCAGCGGCACCGCCATCGTCGAAGGCTTGTGGCAACATACCGACAATTTTTATATTGGCCGCAATGCCAACGGCGGCGGCGGTGTTCTCGACATCACCCAGACCGGCACCGTCAGCAACAACACCGGCAATGTCGGGTATGGTGCGAATACCACGGGCACGGCCCTCGTCGCAGGCTTCTGGAAGAACAACGGCAATTTGCAGGTCGGCTACAACGGCGCGGGCTTTCTCAGAATCGAGCAAGGCGGCATCGTCGCAAGCAATCAGGGCATACTCGCTTATAACTCCGCCGCCAGCAGCGGCACGGCCTTTGTCGCCGGCCTCTGGGAAAACGCCGTTGCCGTTTCCGTCGGACGCTCCGGCGCCGGTTATCTCGAAATCGAACAAACTGGCACTGTCACAAACGCCGTCGGTTACATCGGCCAATACGCCGGGAGCAATGGCACGGCCATCGCCGAGGGCCTTTGGCAGAACAGCGGCTCCCTTTCAGTCGGCGTCAGCGGCACTGGCCTCCTCGACATCACAAAGACCGGCACCGTGCTCGCCGGCGGCAATTACACCCAGAATGCCGCCAGCACCCTCGCCATCGAACTCGACGCCGCCCGCGCCGATGCGCACCTCACTGTCGGTGGCGCCGCCATCCTCCAAGGAACACTCGCAATCACCGGCTTTGACCAACTTGATTCCTACCTCAACGCCACCAAAGCCAGCGACCTCGCCACCAGCGCCATCACCATCATCAGCGCCACTGGCGGCATCATCGGCGACTTCGCCACTATCACCGGCCTCGACGGCGGGTCATCCCCCGACTACATTGCCCCTGTCACCAACAAGCGCGGCAACGGCAGTCTCATTGACCGCTACGATGTCGGCTACGGCCTGTCCTGGCTCGCACCCGTCAATCTCGCCCACGGCACCTTTACCATCAATGCCGGCGACGCATTCGATGTTGACGTTTCCCTGGATGCCCGCGCCGGCATCACCTCCGGCTGGGACGGACGCTCTCTCACCAAACTCGGCGACGGCCTGCTCACGCTTTCCGCCAGCAACAGTTACACGGGCAGGACAATCATCAACGGCGGCACCTTGTCGCTCACAGGCACCTACACCGGCGGCGGGTCGGCTCTCATCGGCGAGACCTCCGGCAAGAATGGCACGCTTCTGGTCGATGGACTCTGGCAAACCGTCAGCAGCGGCTCGGTTTTTGCCGGCTACGAAGGCACGGGCGTGCTCCACATCGGGGAGACCGGCACTGTCGCCAACACGTATGGCTATGTCGGCTTCAACGCGGGCAGCAGCGGCACGGCCTTCGTCGAAGGATTGTGGCAGAACAGCTCCAACTTTTATATCGGGCGCAATGGCGACAGCTCCGGCGTCCTCGTTATCGCCCGAACCGGCATCGTCGGCGCCAGCAATGTCTATCTCGGCGGGGGCAATAATGCGTCTGATACCGCCGCCTCCAGCGGCACCGCCTTCGTCTCCGGCCTCTGGCTGAGCAACAGCGACCTTATTGTCGGAACCGCGCGCAATGGCACCGGCTATCTCAAAATCGAATCCACCGGCACCGTCATCAACAACGGCTTCGGCAGGGTCGGTCAACGCGGCGGCGGCACGGCCATCGTGGACGGTTACTGGCAGAGCGGCGGCGCGTTTTATATCGGACGTTATGCCAGCAGCAGCGGCTGGTTCGAAATCACCGAGACCGGCTCGGCATCAAGCGACGGCGGCATTGTCGGTTATGACGCCAACTCCAGCGCCAACGCCACCGTCGCGGGCATTTGGATGGCCGGCAGCGGCACGCTTTCTGTCGGCAACAGCGGCAACGGCATGCTTCGCATCACGGAAACCGGCACCGTCAGCAACTCGTTTGGCATTATCGGCGAATCCGCCGGCGGCTCGGGCACGGCCATCGTCGCCGGTCTCTGGACGAACACAGGCGAGGTTCAGGTCGGAAGCGGGAGCAACGCCGCCGGCTATCTCAAAGTTGAGCAAAGCGGCTCTGTTGTCAGCAACAGTGCCGGCAGGGTCGGCCTGTATGGCAGCGGCTCAGCCATCGTCGAGGGCTTGTGGCAAAGTGCCGGCATCCTTTACCTCGCCCGCTATGCCGGCAGCGATGGCGTTCTCGACATCACCCAAACCGGCACCGTCGTCAGCGGCGGTGGCTATGTCGGCGGAGGCAACACCGCCAGCGCAGCAGCCGCAGGCACCGGCACCGCCTTTGTCTCCGGCGTGTGGTTGAGCAACAGCGGCGATCTCATGGTCGGCGCCGGGCGCAACTCCACTGGTTATCTCGAAATCAAGCAAACCGGCGTCATCACCAACACTGGCATTGGCAGGGTCGGACAATATGGCTCCGGCACCGCCATCGTTGCCGGCCTCTGGCAAAACGACGGCAATTTTATTCTTTCGCGCTACTCCAACAGCAGCGGCTGGCTCAAAATCGAACAAACCGGCACCGTTTCGAACGCCAACGCTTATATCGCCTACGACGCCAATTCCAACGGCACGGCCATCGTGGAAGGTCTCTGGCAAAACAGCGGCTCCCTTGCCGTCGGATTCGGCGGCTCTGGCTACCTCAAAATCGAGCAAACCGGCACCATCCTCGCCACCGGCGCATCCAGCGAGGTTGCCATCGCAAGCAACACCACCGCCACCGGCACCGTTTTTGTTGCCGGTCTGTTGAACACCAACAACTATCTTTACGTTGGCTACGGCGGCACGGGCGTGCTTCACATCGCGGAAAGCGGCACCGTCAGCAGCCAGTATGGTTACATTGGGTTCAATGCCGGCAGCAGCGGCACCGCCATCGTCGAAGGCTTGTGGCAACATACCGACAATTTTTATATTGGTCGCAATGCCAACGGCGGCGGAGGTGTTCTCGACATCATCCAGACCGGCACCGTCAGCAACAACACCGGCAATGTCGGGTATGGTGCGAATACCACGGGCACGGCCATCGTTGCAGGCTTCTGGAAGAACAACGGCAACTTGCTGGTCGGCTACAACGGCGCGGGCTTTCTCAGAATCGAGCAAGGCGGCATCGTCGCAAGCAATCAGGGCCTACTCGCCTACAACTCCGCCGCCAGCAGCGGCACGGCCTTTGTCGCCGGCCTCTGGGAAAACGCCGTCGGCGTTTCCGTCGGACGCTACGGCACCGGCTACATCGAAATCGAACAAAGCGGCACCATCACAAGCGCCTTCGGCTACATCGGCCAATACGAAGGGGGCAATGGCACCGCCATCGTCGCCGGTCTCTGGCAGAGCAGCGGCTCGCTTTCGGTCGGCGTCAGCGGCACGGGGCTCCTCAATATCACGCCGACTGGCTCCGTTACTCTCGGCGGCAATTATACGCAGAACGCCATCAGCACCCTAGCCATCGACTTGGCCCCCGGACACGACACCCCTTATGTGTCAACCGACGGCTCCGCATCCCTCGACGGCGCGCTCATCGTCAACGGCTTCAACGGCCTCATCCCCTCTGGCACCAAGGCCAGCGAACTCGTCAGCGACAGCATCCTCATCCTCCGCGCCGAAGGTGGCATCAGCGGCAGCTTCAATGCCATCACCGCGCCGGGCGTGATTCCCCCCGACTATCTCGTTGCCGGCGGCTACATTCTCGAAAACGGCACCGAATACCACGCCGGTTACAGCCTCGCTTGGAACGGACTCCCGGGCAGCGCCCACGGCACCTTCGCCATCCCCGCCGGGCAGAGTTTCGACGTTGACGTTCCCCTCGGCGACCGCGCGGGCGTCACCTCCGGCTGGGACGGCGTCTCGCTCACCAAGGACGGCGGCGGCACGCTCATCCTCAGCGCGCAAAATTCCTTCACCGGTAATGTCACCCTTTACGACGGCGTCATCCGCCTCAACGGCGGGGCCGCCGCGCGCCTTGGCCCGGTGCATTTCATCAACGGCGGCGAAATCGACTTCGGCGGCCCCTCCAACCTCGCCATTGGAGGCGCCCCCGGCGAGATCATCACGCCCGCCTACGACGGTTACCGCACCCTCACGCTCGACTCTCTCGACGGCTCCGGCGACTTCCGCATGAAGATCGACCTCAGCTCCGGCCAAAGCGACCAGCTCATCGTCAACGGCGACGCCACTGGAACATTTCGTCTCCTCATCCATCCAGCCGCCGGTCCCGCGCTGCCCAAGGGCGACGAACCGGTGCTCACCCTTGTCACTATCAGCGGATTGGACGGCGCGGACTACACGGGCGATTTCATCCTCCCAAGCGGCCCGGTCTTCACAGGCGGTTTTGATTACGGCCCGTTCAATTACGTGTTCGAACAAAGGGACAGTCAGGTCCACATCGTCAACAACGGCTTCTCCACCGCCCACGCGCCCATACGCGGCGTGCCCGGCGCGCAAAGCCTCGCGTGGTTCGGCCAGCAGGACAACCTCGGCAAACGCCTCGGCGAGCTGCGCTCCGCCGCCCTGGAGAATGATGAAACAAGGCACGCCGGCAAACGCTGGGATTTCTGGGCGCGCGCCCGCGCCAGCCAATCCGATCTCGACGCCAGCGAAGGCATGACCGCCTCGAGCCTCACACTCTGGGGAGTCGAGGCCGGCGCCGACAAAACATGGATGCTCTCCGAGGACAAATTCAGCCTCGGACTCTTCTTCGGTTACGGCAGTGGCAGCCAGGATTTCACTCTCGACGCCAGCCTCGCCGGAACCAAGGCCAGCGGAGGCAGCGACCTGCTCGGCGGCGGCCTCTATGCCCTCTGGTTCAACAGCCGTGGCTGGTTTGCGAACGCGACCGTCACGGCGGCGCGTCACAAAAACAACTTCGATGTTTCCGACCAAAGCGGCAATCACAATACCGCCGACTACAACGACACGACTTATGGCGTGAGCCTTGAGGCCGGCAAACGTTTCACCCTCGGCGTCGAATCCGGCTGGTTTGCCGAGCCAGCGGCCCTGTTGTCCTATGCACGGTTTGACCGGTCCGATTACCTCACCAAGGGCGACATGCCCATGCGCGTGCGCAATGCGAATGCCACCGTCACCCGTCTGCGCGGCGCAGTGCGCGCCGGTCGCGCGTGGCGCACCGCCGGGGCCGGCGTGATCGAGCTTGCCGGGCGCGTTGCCTATGTCCGTGAGAGCAGCATGGGCGGCGACGTGCGCATCGGCTCCGAAACCTGGCGTCCCAACCTGGACGGCAGCCGCGGCGAGGCGGGCGTGGGCGCGATCTGGCGTCCCCTCGAAAAATTCCATCTCTACTTCGACTACGAGGCCGCCTGCGGCGACAATTACAAAAAACCCTGGGACATCAGCCTGGGCGTTCGCTGCCAGTTCTAATATAATATCCGCCAAAAGGCACAAGCCGCCAGCCCGGACGAATCGGGTGGCACGGGCATCTGTGCGCATCCGCGGTTCAAAACCCTCCGGATATTCACTCCTTCGCTGCTAAAAACATATCCTCCATTTTCGGAATCCAGAATTTCCATGCCACACACATCCCGCACCTTCCGCCACTGGCAGACTCGAACGCTCATGCTCACCATAGGCGGATATGCACTGTATTATTTTGTCCGAAAAAACTTCAGCATGGCCATGCCAGGTCTCGAAACCGACCTCGGCATCTCCAAGACGAGCCTCGGCATTTTCCTCACGCTCAACGGCATTATCTACGGCTTTTCGCGCTTCGCCAATGGCTTTCTGGCCGACAAGCTCAATGCCCGTTTCCACATGGCGATCGGGCTTGCGCTGTGCGCCGCGGCCAATTTCTCGATGGGCTTCGGGGTGGACATCGCCTCATGGATCACGGGCGCGCCATCAGGACTGGATTTCTCGAATGCGCTGGTCTTGTTCATGGGCATCACATGGTTGGTCTGCGGCGTGATGCAAGGCGCGGGCTACCCGCCCTGCGTGCGGTTGCTCACGCATTGGGTGCCGCCAGGGAATCTGGCCACAAAAATGGCCATTTGGAACACCTCGCACTCCATCGGCGCGGGGCTGGTTATCATCCTGTGCGGTTATATAATGAAACACATGGGCGCGGAAGGCACGGGCTACGGCGCGTGGCGCTGGTGCTTCTGGATACCGGCGGGCATCGCGCTGGCCGGCTCGGTTGTGCTGCTTGTGTTTTTGAGGGACACCCCTTCCTCGGTCGGCCTGCCGGAGCTGGAAGGCACCACGGTGAAGCTGAAAAAAGCCGTGGACAAATCGAAGGAATACCGCGCGCTACTGCGGGAAAAGGTTTTTTTCAACCCGGTCATCTGGATCATCAGCGGGGCTAAATATTGCGTGTATGTGGTGCGCATGTCGATCCTCGACTGGGGCCCGATGCTGCTCCAGCAGTCCAAGGGCGTGAGTCTGGTGAATGCGGGCTGGCTGGTGGCGCTTTTTGAAGTCACCGGCATCGTCGGGATGGTTCTGGCGGGCTGGGCGACCGACCGCTACCTGAAGGGCTATGCGCACCGCACCTGTGTTTTCTGCATGGCGGGCGCGGCGCTCTTCGCCTTCGTTTTCTGGCAAATCCCATCCGGCTCGCCGGCGTGGATGCTGCTTGCCGCCCTCTGCGGCGTCGGTTTTTTCATCTACGGCGCGCAAACGCTCATCACGATCGCGGTCTCGAATCAGGCCACGAAAAAAGTCGCCGCCAGCGCGGCTGGGTTCACGGGCATCTTTGGCTACGGGAGCACGGCGGTATCAGGCATCGGCTTCGGTTTCGTCGCCGAGCGCTATGGCTGGAACAGCATCCACATCGCCATCGTTGTCACCGCGCTCATCGGCATGGGCATCTTTTTGTTAATCTGGCGCGCCAAGCCGCACGGCTATGAGGAAAAAGCCTGAATTATATAATAATTATACTAAGAAACCCATGAAACCCTCCCTGGCAGTTTGTCTCCTGATTCTTTGCGTTTCGCGTCTGTTCGCAGCCGCGCCCACTGGAGCGGGCGTGCAGGTGAGCCACACGCCCTCGCCCGATATTTATTACATCAAAGTCGGCAGCACGGGAGTGAAAATGAAGCGAAGCGGGAAAGAGATTTATGTTGCCGATCCCGCCATCGCGAAACTGCCCAATGGCGACTATGTCATGACCCACAGCCTGTTCGGAGGAGACACCACGGCGGACACCTCGCCCGTCTCAAAAATATTCCGCTCCACCGACAATGGCGAAACATGGACGCTTATGAAAGAGGTCACCGGCCTCCGGCGCGCGTCTCTTTTTGTGCATAATAACGCGCTCTATCTCATCGGGAGCTACTCGCTGAATAAAGACGGCACCTTTAATGTCGGCATCCTGAAGTCCACCGACAACGGCGCCACATGGACCACGCCGGCGGATGCCAACAACGGACTCCTTCGTTCCGGCGAGACGGGCACCACAAAAACACCCATGATCCACAATAACCGCGTCTGGCTTTCCCTCGGCACGGACCGGGCGTATTCGGCGTCGATTTCCTCGGATTTGATGAAGGAGTCCTCGTGGACGCGAAGTACGCCGGCGGCGCAAAAAACTGAGGCGGCGATAGCCAAATGGCCGGCGCCGGTCGCCCTGCATTTCGGTGGCGCCGGCGGGACGTGGACGGAGGCCCAGATCGTCGCATCACCGGAGCATGGTGTCACCATCATGCCGAAAATCCAGTTTACATCCCCAAACGCGGTTCCCCACACCGCGCTGTTCCACATCAACGCCGCGGACGGCACCATGACCTTCGCGCCGGAGCAGGACTTCGTGCCGCTGGCCGGCGCGCAAAAAAAATTCGGCGCGACCTACGATTTCGTCTCCCAGAAATACTATGCGTTGACCAACACGGTCCTCCATGCCGACAAGAGCGTGATCGACCCCAACAGTCAGCAGGTGAAACACGAGCTGATCCGCAACACCGCCACGCTCGCTTCCTCGAAGGATTTGATCCACTGGGATATTGAGAAAATATTCATCCACGCCCGCGACGCCGATCACACCGGGTGGCAGTATTTCACCTTCATTATTGACGGCGACGACCTCGCCATCGCCTCGCGCACCGCATTCAAGACGGCGACGGACAGTTACAGCCCGCCGCGCGGCCACGACTCGAATCTGCTCACCTTTCACCGGCTGGAAAATTTCCGCACCCTTGCGCCCGCGCATTACATAAAATGCGAAAGCGCCACGGTGAACCGCTACGAAACCACCCACTATCAAGACGCCCCTCTGGGACGTTTCGCAAGAGGGCACACCTTCGCCAGCGCTCCCGACGCGCTTGCGCAGTCCGGTGACGGCACGGTGTATGTTCGCGAAAGCACCGGCGGCATCATCAAGTCATTCGACGCGCACGGCAATTACCTCGGCTCCGTTGACACGCTTCCCGCGGGAGTGAATTTCACCGCCTCCGTCACCCTAGACATCATCCAGCCCCCCTCGGGCTTGCGCAACTGGGAGGGCGAATACAGCGCGGATTGGTATGACCCGCGCAACTGGTTTTATTGGAACCGCCCCGACACGGGCGCCGAAAGCGCCCTTTTTGGCACGTCGATCACCTCGCCTGCAACCGTGAAACTCGCCCAGTCCTGCACATTAGCCGCGCTCACCTTTCGCAGTGAGCACGCCTACACCATCGCAGCCGACTCGATTAAAAGCTCCGACGGCACCCTGACCTACGACACAGGCGTGATTGTGCTCAAAGCCGACTCGGGAACGCCCGTGCTCGCCGTGCACCAAGGCCGCCACACAATCGCCGTGCCCGTGACACTCCCCGCCGCCACCGACATCATCCTCGCGCCCGACACCGCCCTGAGCATCGACAACACCCTCAGCCTCCAGGGAGCGCTCCGCCTCAACATCGCGTTTGCGAGTTCTCCTCCGGCCTCCGCGCCGCTCACGCTCACGACCGTCACAAAAACCGGAATCGGCGCCATTGAGATCAACCTGACCGGCGTCACCGCCGCCACTCCGGCCGGGACAGGCATCATCGCCATCACAGGCGCCCATAACCTTGCCGCAACCGATTTCACGGTGAACGCCGGCGTCGCGGTGTTCCATTCGTTCGAGAACGGCACCCTCACTATAAGCCCGGTGCCGCCGCCGGCGATCAGCGCATTTCCCGATTATATGGTGCCCGGCCAAAGCGTGACGATCACAGGGAACAATTTTATCGGCGTAAGCAGCGTGCTTTTTGACGGCGTGCCAGCGCAGGAATTCACCGTGGCCTCCGCCACCAAAATCACCGTGACGGTGCCTGACACTCTGGCTGCGGGCGGCAAGATCACCATCCGCTGTGCAGACGGACGTGAAACAGTCAGCGGCCTCTCATTCACGCTGGCCGTTGCACCGGCGTTCACCACGCAACCCGCAAACATAAGCCGCACCGTTGGGGAAAACGCCACCTTCAGCGTCGCGGCCACCGGCGCGCCTTCTCCCACGTATCAGTGGCAATCCTCGCCCAACGGCGCCACATGGATGGACATTTCCGGAGCGACCGGCACGACACTCACCCTCACCGCCGTCACCCTGCCGATGAACGGCATGCGCTACCGCTGCCTCGCCACCAACGATAGAGATACGGTCGCCAGCAATGCCGCCACGCTTACGATCGACCTCGATCCGACGATCCTCGCGGCGCTGCAACTCAAGGAACAACTCGAAACCTCGGGCACAACCCCCGTCACCGTGACCGGCACAATCGACCTCTCGCTCGTCGGCGGAGCCGCCGTCAGCAAAGGCAAGACCATCGTCGGCTCGGATACCACCGCCACCATCGCCGGGAGCCTGACGCTCGCCGCAAGCGCGAGCAACACCGTTATCCTCGGACTCAACTTCACCGGCACCGCCTTCGTCATCGACGGCGCAAACGATGTGAACATCTCCCACTGCACTTTCACCGACACGCCGGTCTCGATCATCGGCGGCTCGGACAATGTCGCCTTCTCGTGGAATAAATTCGCGGCCACGCCCCAAGGCGGCGGCTCGGCCATGATCATTTCCAACGCCGGCCCTGTCATCGGCATCCTTTTCGATCACAATCTTTGGGACACCGGCCTGCGCGCCGACATGCCCGCAGTCACCAACGCCCGCGTGTTGATGTTCAACAATTACCTCACCGCAACCGGTAACACGACCGCCACCGTGGCCGGTGCAGGCGCGCAAATTCTCTCCGTGCGCAACATCTACCAAGGTGTGAACAATCCTCTCGCAAAACAATCCACCGGACTGCTTCGCTCGCTCGACGACCTTATGCTCGGCACCGCAGGCACGACGGCGCCGGGCGGCGACAAAGTCTTTGTTCCAGGCTATTCGCATGTCGTGGATTCCGACGGCAGCGTCACAGCGATCGACATCACCGCGAATGCAGGCAACACCGCCGGCAAAAATTCCCTCACACCTGCCGCCACCACCGGCACCGCGAACATCAGCGCGACGGTGAACGGATCAGGCGCGACAGCGAACAATACCGAGGCCAGCGTTCCCACGGCCGGCGGCTTCACGCTCACGGCCAATGCGAGCGGCTTTGCGCCCTCCGCGCGCCAGTGGTATCTCGACAACTTCGTAATCGGCAACGCGACCTCCGCCACTTACACAGCCACCAACGCCATCGCCGCCGTGCACGCCGGAACCTACTCCATCGCGCTGACCGCGCCCACCGGCGAGATTATTTTCTCCGCAGGCTACAAGGTAAGCGTCGGCCCCCTTGCCGCGCCTGTCATCACAACGCATCCGGCGTCAAAAACCATCACCATCGGAGACAGCGCGACCTTCACCGTGACCGCCACCGGCGAAAGCCTAGGCTACCAATGGATGAAAAACGGATTCCCTATCTCCGGTGCGACCAGCGCAAGTTACACGATCACCAACGCACAACAATCGGATGCAGGCAGCTACACCGTCCGCGTAAGCAACCCCGCTGGTTCGCCCACCAGCAACGCCGCTGTTCTCAAAGTCAACCCCGCAGGCGGCGGTAGTTCCGATGGTGGCGGCGGCGGAGGCGGACTGCCCTCCCCCCTTCTCTTCACCGCGCTCACCATCCTCAGCATTCTCCGCGCCGTGAGACGCGGAAGATGCCATCGCTAGCAAGGCATGACGCGATAGCGAAACCAGCGACTTTACGGAAAATGCCGGCAAATTGAATTGGGGCAGAGGAATGCCTGTCACAAATGCAATATTAATACCTTTTGCAGTCAAAAATCGACCTGCCATTAACGGCTTCCATAGTGTGATTTTCATTCGCAAAGGGTATAAAGTGTGAATTTAATTCGGAAAGGGTATGATAATCTTCGAAAAATTCGGATTTCCACGCAACTCGCCTATTCGCGCAGGGTGCTAGAGTGTGTCGTCATGAGATTTTGAGCCAGAGGTAAAGACACCGGATTTGCTCGAAGCGGCATACCATGAACATCCACGGCACCGTGCACTTTCGTGTTAAGCCCCCTTTTGTGCGTCCGACCGCTTGCGTGCCGCCCTTGGCACCGGTGCCGTGCGCATGCGTTTTGACATAGGTCGCATCAAAATAAGAGCGCCTAACAAAATTACAATAGGGCAGGCCGAAAGACGGTATGAAAAGCGAGGGGAAAGGCGAGGATGTAGGGGCTTCGCTTGCGAAGCCCGTCGCGGAAGGGTGCCACGGATTTGCCTCCGCCAGTGCGCCGGCGCAGTCGCATAAAACACAAACGCGCGCGGCTGCTGTCCGGCAACGGGCTTCGCAAGCGAAGCCCCTACATCCGTCGCCGCGCCTGCGTGTAACTTCAGTTATAAAGAGAGGAGGCGTTTTTGCGTTTTTGCGGCTCTGCGGCTCTGCGGCTTTGCGGGAGTTTTGTTTTTTATGGATTGATTTTAGGGGTTATCGCGCGTGCTACTCAGACGAAAGAGAAAGAGAAAGAGAAAGAGAACGAGAACGAGAACGATATTTATTAAGTCACGGGGCACGGGCGCGCACGCGGCGGCGGTAGTCGAGCGGGGTTTCGTTGAAGGTTTTTTTGAAGACGCGAGTGAAATAACTTTGCTCGCTGAAACCGCAGGCGGCGGCGATTTCCACCACGGTGCTGCTGTCGCGCGCGAGCAGGCGGCGGGCGTTGTCGAGGCGGATGCGCAGGAGCAACTCGGTGAA
>JAIRTK010000017.1 GCA_031254955.1 Opitutaceae bacterium | reverse complement strand
CTAAAGTGTGCTTTTCACTGGGAAAGGGTATTACAGGTAGTCCTGATAAACCGGCTCGAACATTGACTGGCGGATGTCGGCTTCGAGGTCGGCGGGTTTGGGCAGCGTGGCCAGGCCTTCTTGGCGGGCTTCCTTGGCGACTTCGACCGCGATGGCGAGCGAGACGGCGCGGATGCGGGTGAGGGCGGGATAGACGCGGCCTTTCGCGAGGTCGTCCTCGCCGACCATGGAGGCGAGCGTGCGCGCGGCGGTGAGGAACATGCGGTCGGTCACTTCGGTCGCGCCGCAGGCGAGCGCGCCGAGGCCGACGCCGGGGAAGATGTAGACGTTGTTGCCTTGGCCGGGAACGAAGGTGCGTTCGCCGAGTTTCACGGGGTCGAAGGGGCTGCCGCTGGCGAAGATGGCGCGGCCATCGGTCCACTGATAGGCTTCCTCGGCGGTGCACTCGGCTTTCGCGGTGGGGTTGGAGAGGGCGAAGATGACCGGGTGCGGGTTGAGTTCGGCCATGCGGCGGATGATCGGTTCGGTGAAGGCGCGCGTTTGGCTGGACACGCCGATGAGGGTGGTGGGTTTGACGGCCTCGACCGCCTCGGCGAGCGTGGCGATGGGGGCGTGGTCGTGCGCGTAGGGTATTTTGTGGTGGGCGAGGGGGCGGCCTTGGCGGTTTTTCACGACGAGGCCTTCGGAGTCCACAAACCAGCAGCAGGCGCGGGCTTGCGTTTGGGTGAGGCCGGCGTCTTGGGCGGCGGTGACAAAGAGGTCGGCGATGCCGGTGCCGGCTTCGCCGGCGCCGAGGAAGAGGATGCGTTGTTTTTCGGTGCTGCCGCCGGTGAGGCGGTGCGCGGCGAGGAGGCCGGCCAGGGCGACGGAGGCGGTGCCTTGGATGTCGTCGTTGAAGGAGCAGATTTTGGAGCGGTTGGCGGCGAGGAGGCGGAAGGCGTTGGTGTTGCCGAAGTCTTCCCATTGGAGGAGGGCGCGGGGGAAGACGGATTTCACGGCGGCGACAAATTCGTCGAGGAATTCGTCGTATTCGGGGCCGCGGAGGCGTTTTTGATTGAGGCCGATGTAGAAGGGGTCGTTGCGGAGGGTTTCGTTGTCGGTGCCGACATCGAGGGTGATGGGCAGGCAGTAGCCGGGGTGCACGCCGGCGCAGGCGGTGTAGAGGGCGAGTTTGCCGACGGGGATGCCCATGCCGAGCGCGCCGAGGTCGCCGAGGCCGAGGATGCGTTCGCCGTCGGTGACGACGATCATGCGCACGTCGGCGATGGGCCAGTGGCGGAGGATTTCGGCGATGCGGCCGCGTTCGCGGATGCTGATGAAGAGGCCGCGCGGGCGGCGGAAGATGGAGCCGTATTCGAGGCAGGCTTGGCCGACGGTCGGCGTATAGACGAGGGGCATCATTTCCTCGATGTGGTCTTGGAGGACGCGGTAGAAGAGGGTTTCGTTGCGGGTCTGGAGGGTGGTCAGGTAGATGTATTTTTCCAGGTCGTTGGGTTTGCGGCGCAGGTTGCCGAGGGCGCGCTGTTTTTGCTCCTCAAGGGTGAACACGCGCGGCGGCAGGAGGCCGCGCAGGCCGAGGGCGTCGCGTTCGGCCGCGCTGAAGGCGGTGCCTTTGTTGCGAAGCGCGTCGGTCAGGAGGTTTAGGCCGCGCGGTTGCGCGGAGGCTCCGGTGGCGTGGAGTTTGTCGGCATTCGGTTTTTTCATGGGAGTGGATATGCGAAACGGGTCACGATGAATGGGCGGGTGCGTGGTGTCACGTTTTTGACGTGCGGGCGGGAAAATTTTTACTCGCGGCTTGCAGGGGGCGCGGGGGAGCGGGGAAGGCCGGGGTTTCCCTTTGCGTCTCACGCGTCTCCGTGTCTCCGTGTCTCCGCGTGAGTTTTTCGGTTTGGTTTCAGGCATCAAAATAGCGACGGATGACAGCCTTTGCGAATGGAAATCACATTATGGAAGCCGTTAAGGGTTGGGCGAGGCGTCCCGCCGAGCCGCGAGCGGTTCACACGGCTCGGCGGGACGCCTCGCCCTACCTGAAGGGGGATTTTTGTCTGCAAAGGGTTTTGCTTTTCCTGAACGGGGATGAGGGCGGGTTGCACAAGGGGCAAGTTTCCCCGGGGGGCGCGCGGGGCGTGAGGATTTTTTGGGCGCGATTTGGGACAGAATCGACTTCTGTTTTGTGCGATGAGGGGGCGGGCGGTCTTATACCTTTTGCGAATGGAAATCACTCTTTTGCAGGGGCGTCGCTTGCGATGTTCGGCTTGATAAGCGTGCTCCAGCAACGGGCTTCGCAAGCGAAGCCCCTACATGGCTCTGCTTCTAAAGGGTGCTTTTCACTGGGAAAGGGTCTTATACCTTTTGCGAATGGAAATCGCACTTTTGCAGGGGCGTCGCTTGCGGTGCTCGGCTTGATAATCGTGCATTAGCAACGGGCTTCGCAAGCGAAGCCCCTACATGGCTCTTATTCTAAAGGGGACTTTTCACTGGGAATGGGGTTTAGGGGGCGGAGGGGCGGGCGCCTTTGGCGAGGTCGCGGTGGCAGAATCGGAAGGTGATATCGTAAGCGACCTCGGCTTTCTGGAAAGCGAGCGGGCCTTCGTGGTTGCCGTGGTCGAGGAGGATGGCGGGGGGAGAGTCTTTTTTCATGGGACCCTTGGGGGATGTGGCGCATGGGGACCATGAAGGAGAAGTCTAAAATGGGGGGCGGCGTGCGTCAGGCGGAGGACAGGAGGCGGCGGAGGGTGGCGTCCACGTCGCGGGGGTTGGCTTTGCCGCGGCTGGCTTTCATCACGGGGCCTTTCAGGCCGTTGATGGC
>JAIRTK010000015.1 GCA_031254955.1 Opitutaceae bacterium | reverse complement strand
TGGCGGAGGCGAGCAGGTCGTCGGCGTCGTCGAGAGCGTCGTCGAGAGCGCCGAATTCCACATCGATTTGTTCGTCGGCGAATCCGTCGAGGGCGGTTTGCAAGGCGGCGATGGCCCCGGCGAGGGCGCCGATGGTGGGCGAACCTTGGCTGGCGACGACGGTCGCTTCGGCGATGACGTCGGCGAGGCGGTCACGGGCGGGTTGCGGGTATTGGCCGTGGCCGTTGCCGACGGAGGCGGCGTCGAGGATGGCCTGGGCGGCGGCGATGGTGGCGGTGAGCGCTGTCGTGTCGGGGGTCGCGGTCAGCACCAACGAGTTCCCGGAAACAGTCACGGTGCCGGCCCAGCCGGGGCCGGTGACGGGGTCGTCGAAGTCGGTGTCGGTGAGATTGGTGGAGCCGAAAGTGGCGAGCGTGAATGTGCCGGGGCCGCTCACGCCGGCGACGGTGAGCGGCACCTTGGCACCGGCGTTTTTCGTAAGTATTCCTAAGAAGGCGAGAGGGGCGCCGGCGTCGAGGGCGAGGCCGGCGTCATTCTGGAGCGTGACGGGGCGGTTGATGATGCCGCTGCCGCCGATGTAGGCGCCGCTAGCGACGGTGACGGCGTTGTTACTAGAGGCGAGGGAGCCGTTAACGAGGAGGGTGCCGGCAAGGACGTTGATGGGGCTGGTGGCGGTGTTGGCAGCGGAGAGGGAGAGGGTGCCGCCGCCGGTCTTCGTCATGGTGCCGGAGCCACTGAGCACGCCGGCGAGGGTGATGTCGTGCGGGTCGCCGGCTTCGTCGGCGGCGCGGAGGGTGATGTCGCCGCTGCTGTTAGTGAGGGTCATGGGCAGCGCGCTGCCCCAATCGGCCTTGGCTCCGAGAGCGCCTTTGGTGAGGGTGACGGTGGCGGTCATACCGGACGCGCCGTTTTTGACGATGCCGCCAGAGCCGAGGTAGAGGGCGCCGCCGTTGAGGATGACGGTGGCAGTGTTGGCGGTGACGGTGTCGTCGTAGCCGAGGGTAATTTTTTCCAATATGGTGACGCCGCCGGTGATCTCGAAGCGGGAGATGGTGCCGGGATTGCTGCCGTTTTTCTTGTTGAGGACGAGGCCGTGCACGGTGTCGGTGGCGGTGAGTCGTCCTCCGGAGACGCGGAGCACGCCGCCGCGTGCTGGCGAGGCGCTCAGGTTTCCGACGACAAAGGCGCCGGTTACCATCACCTCGCCGCCCTCGACGGACATGTTGGCGGTGGAGTTTCCCGTCGCGATGCTGACATCGCCCGCGTGGAGGACGCCTTTCTTGACGATGACACCGAGCGAGTAATCCGGGTTGGCGTTGTTGTTGCTCAGATTGCGGGGGAGGACGATTCTGCCGATGATGGCGGTGCCGCCGTTCACGATAAACGCCTGGCTGCGATCGCAGGGGCTTGTCAGCAAGTCGGCGCGGAGCATGCCGCCGTTTACGTTGATATGCGGCGCGTGGCCGTTGGACGTGCCCCAGTTGAGGGTGCCGGCGGTGCGCAGCTCGCCGCCGTCGATCAGCAGACGCGAGGTGTTTTCCAGCCGGACCGGCTGGGCGCCCATGTCCACGAAACCGCCCGCACCGACCGCCAGGGTGCCGCTGTTGGTGGAGACGCGGAGCACGCCGCCGATGGTCGTGCTGCCGGAGAGCACAAGGGTGCCCGCGCCGGATTTTGAGAGCGCGCCGGCGACGGCGAGCGGGGCGGCGATGACGGCGCGCTTGCCGGAGCCGAGGGCGTTGACGGTGATGGAGGACGTGCCGGTGGCGGTGGAGAGGGCGAGGGTGTGCGGGGCAGCGCCGCCGTCGATGCGCCAGCCGGCGGCGGTGGCGGTGTCGGTGTCGCCGAAGATGAGGTTGCCGAGGGCGCGCGGAGCGTCGAGCGAGATGTCGATGTCGGCCTCAATGTCGATGGCGCCGAGGTCGGCGGTGGCTCCGTCGCCGCCGGCGGCGACGCCGCCCTCCCATTTTTCAATGTCACTCCAGAGTCCGCCTTCGTCGGGCGCGACCCATACGCCGCTGCCAGCGAGGCGCACGGTGTAGGTCTGGCCGGAGGTGAAACCGGCGGCGGCGTTGCCGGCGTGGTCGGTGATGACGGTGCCGGCAGACTTGAGGTCGAGGCGCAACGTGCCCTCGCCGGTGATGCCGTTGACGGTGATATCATAAACGCTGTCGCTGACGGGCTGGACGGAGGCGACGGTGCCTTGCGTGGCACCGGTGGCCGTCACCGTGAAGTCGGCTGCGTCCACGCCGGCGACGGGTTCGGTAAAGGTGGCGCGAAAGACAACGGTGTCGGCGATGATGGCGATGGCGGCGGGCGTGTGGCGGACGATGGAGGCGATGGCGGGCACGACGGTGTCGAGAGTGACGGGCAGCGGGGTGGAGGCGGCGCTGGATTTGCCGGCGGCGTTGGTGGCGACGGCGGAAAAGGTGTGGACGCCGTTGCCGAGCGCGAGAGAGGCGCAGTCGAGCGTCCAGACGCCGCCGGAGGGAATGGCGGTGCCGGCGATGCCGGCGCCGACGCGCGTGATGGAGACGGTCATGCCGTCGGCGGCGGTGCCGCGCAGGACGAAGGCGGGGTTGGAGGTGATGTTGTCGGAGTCCGAGACGCCGGTGTCGGTGGCGGGGGCGAGGCCGGTGATGGCGGGGGCGGTGATGGCGGTGTCGATGACGTAGGGATCGGACGCAGGGCCGGTGTTGCCTGCCGTGTCCGAGGACTGCGCCGTGAAGCTCAAGTCGCCCGTCACGCCCGGATTGCGAATGGCGAGCGCGGTCCAGAAACCGTCTGCATCCGCCGAGGCAAAGACAACCGAACCGCCGGAGAACGCGTCGGACGCGACGCTCACGGAGCTGCCCGGCTCCGCCGTGCCATGCACTGTTATGGTGCCCTCAGGCGGGACATCAACCGTGCCCATGACCACGCTCGTGATTTCGGGGACGGCGGGCGCGGAGCGATCGATGCGGACAAAATACGCGGGGCTGGGCGTGGCAGCGGGGTCGTCGGCAAGCGTGGCGACAAAGGGGTAGAGGCCTTCGGAGAGCGTGCCGGGGGTGTAAACGGCGGACCACGCGCCGTCCGCGTCGGCGGTCACGGCGGTGGCGACGGTGGCGGCGCCGAGGGTGATGGTCACGGAGGCGCCGGCTGGGGCGGTGCCGCGCAGCGTGAGCGAGGCGGCGTTGGTGATGCCGTCGGTGGACGACAGGCCGGAATCGGACGCGGGGGCAAGCCCAGTGATCGTCACCTGCTGGACGCCACCGGGCGCGAGCGAGTTTATATATTTTTCTATATTGGTGTAGCCGTCGCCGTTATAATCGCCATTTGCGTCGGCAGGGTCGGCGGGGTCCAGTCCCATGGCGATTTCCCAGTCGTCGGGCATGCCGTCCTGGTCGGTGTCAACGCGGGTGGAATAGACAACCGTGGCGAAGTCGAGCAGGGAGTCGTCCTCGCGGGAGGGCTGCTCGCCGAGGGTGCCGAGCGAGGCGGCTTCGGCGATGAATTTTGCGTCCACGGCGTCACGGACGAGCGAGGCACCGGCGTTGTCGAGCACGTGTTGGAAGGCTTGCGCAGGGGTGAGCAGGGTGGTGACGGGCGGGTAGCCGTAGCGCGTGGATTGGAAGATGCCGGACGGGATGCCCTGATATTCGGAGTGGGGGATTTCGGTGCCATCGAGCACGCCGTTTTTGTTCAGGTCCTTGTAATTGCCGGAGGCATAAATGTGGAAGTTTTCGTTGCCGCGCGTGAAGGGCGCGGCACCGGTGTCGGGGCCGCCGACGAAGTAGTTGTTGACAACATTCACATCGGAGCGGCCCGCCGAGTCGCCCATGATGTAGGCACCGCCGCCGCCCCAGTTGTAGATGATGTTATTGGTGAAGTCGTTCACGCCCTTAACCTTCGGGTTGCGGGTTTTGTTGTCTATATAAAGGCTGCGGAAGATGCTCACGCCGCCGTCGGTCTGGATGAGGCCACCGCAGGAGTGGGTCTGGAGGCCTTGGGCGATGATGCAGTCCTGGATGGTGAAACGCTCGGCGGTCGCTCCGGAATCGGGGCTGATGGAGAACGTCTCATCACGGCCCCAAGAGGCGGAGACGTGGTCGAAAATCATGTCGTGGCCGTTGGCGAGGGCGATGCAGTCCTTGCCACTGTCGCCGTTGATGCCCATGCGGAAGCGGATGTAGCGGGTGATGGAGTTGCTCGCGCCGGAGAAGGAGACGCCGTTGCCATAAACGGTGATGCCAGAGCCGGGCGCGGTCTGGCCGGCGATGGTGATGTTGTTTTTCACCACAATGCGGCTGGTGACGCGGATGACGCCACCGACGACGAAGACGACGATGCGATTGGGCTGGCTCACCGCGTCGCGGAGGGAGCCGGGGCCGGAGTCGTTCAGGTTGGTGACGATATAAACTTCGCCGCCGCGCCCTCCGGTCGCGGCGGCGCCGAAGCCTTCCGCGCCAGGGAACGCCGGCACGGCGCCCAGGCTGACGAGGCTGAGTATGCTTGATACAAGCGCGGCGGAGAGCGCGCGCGTGAGTTTGTGGCGGATATGCGGGATCATATGAATGTTATGGTTCGGGTTTGTTGTTATTCAGACGCGCCTTCTGTCCGGGACACACTCGACACAGGACGGGAAAACAGGAGGGCGGGCGATGGCATGGATGGGAAACAGCGTGGACAAAAAATAGAGAGAGGAATGAAAAGCACCGGGTGCCGGGGAGACTCCACTACAATGCGGCCTGCGCCGACGGACAATCGGCATATATATCGGACAGTCCGTGTATATATCGGACAGTCCGCATATGAATCCGAGGCCGACGATTCCAAACCCGGAATCATGCCGGTGCGGGTATGACAAAACCGAGGCCGCATGGCGCCGGCTTTGTCATATAGCTGAACACGGATGGGCCGTGGGGCCGAGTGGCATGGGCGTCCTCACCCATGTGTCCAAAAAGGGGGGGGCTTGGAGATGCAATGCAAAGTGAGGCCACGTCCTCTTTCTTCGTTCTTCGTTCTCTTTCTCGTTCTTCTTTCCTCTTCCGGGCGATGCCGCTGAAGGGGGGGGGGACGAGAAAGAGAAAGAGAACGATAAAGAGGAAAGAAGAAAGAGTTAGGAGGGATGGCCTTGCTTTGAAGCGCATCCGTGGGCAGCGCGGAGCGCTGTCCACGGGCGAGTCACCCGTGCCACTCAATCCCTTTCTCACTC
>JAIRTK010000014.1 GCA_031254955.1 Opitutaceae bacterium | reverse complement strand
GAATCCCCGCCGCATTCCCTCATACTTCCCCTCATCCCTGCTTTCCCCATGCCCGACCAAAAAATCACGATTGAGTTCAATGACCGCATTGTCCGCATGTTCATGGCCGCCGGCATCATCTGGGGCGCCGTGGGCATGCTCGCCGGCGTGCTGATTGCCACGCAGCTTAATTTCTGGCCGCTCAATTTCGAGACCTCCTGGCTCACCTTTGGCCGCCTCCGCCCGCTGCATACCAACGCCGTTATTTTCGCGCTCGTGGGCAACATGATGTTCGCGGGCGTTTATTATTCCACCCAGCGCCTCGTGAAGGCGCGCCTCGCCAGCGATTTTCTGAGCAACCTCCACTTCTGGGGCTGGCAGCTCATCATCGTCGCGGCGGCCGTCACGCTGCCGCTCGGCCTCACGCGCGGCAAGGAATACGCCGAGCTGATCTGGCCGGTCAACATCGCCGTCGTCGTCATCTGGGTGGTGTTCGCGGTGAACTTCTTCTGGACGCTCGCGCGGCGCAACGAGCCAGGCATCTACGTCGCCATCTGGTTTTATATAGCGACCATCGTGACCGTGGCGATGCTGTATGTCGTCAACCACCTCTCGCTCCCGACCGGCCCGCTGCACAGCTATCCGCTCTTCGGCGGCGTGCAGGACGGCCTCGTGCAATGGTGGTATGGCCACAACGCCGTGGCGTTCTTCCTCACCACGCCGATACTCGGCATCATGTATTATTTCGTGCCGAAAGCCGCCGGGCGCCCCGTGTATAGTTATAAACTCTCGGTGATACACTTCTGGTCGCTCGTGTTCATCTACATCTGGGCCGGCCCGCACCACCTGCTCAACACCGCGCTGCCCAACTGGCTCCAACTGCTCGGCATGACCTTCTCGCTCATGCTCTGGGCGCCGTCATGGGGCGGCATGTTGAACGGCCTGCTCACGCTGCGCGGCGCGTGGCACAAACTCCGCACCGACCCCGTGCTGAAATTCTTCGCCGCCGGCGTCACCTTCTACGGCATGTCCACCTTCGAAGGCCCGCTGCTCTCGATCAAATCAGTCAACGCGCTCGGCCACTACACCGACTGGATCATCGGCCACGTGCACGGCGGCGCGCTCGGCTGGAACGGCTTCATGGCCGCCGGCATGTTCTACTGGCTCGCGCCGCGCCTCTGGAACAAACCGCTCTTCTCCCAAAACCTCGCCAACTTCCACTTCTGGATCGGCCTCGTCGGCATCCTCTTCTACATCGGCGCCATGTGGGTCAGCGGCATCACGCAAGGCCTCAACCTCAACGCCACCACCGAAGGCGGCACGGTGCTGGTTTATCCGAACTTCCTCGAAACACTGAACAACATCCGCCCCATGATGTTCGCCCGCGTGGCCGGCGGCGGACTCTACCTGCTCGGCTGGCTGCTCCTCGGCTACAACATCATCCGCACCGTCGCCGGCGCGAACGCCGTCAACGGCACGATGGAAGTGTTTGTCGAGACGCCCCGGCCCGAGGACCGGCTGGGCGTGCGCGGCACGGTGTTCAGCCCGCCGTTCCTGTTCTCGGCGCTCGGCATTCTCTGCGCCATCGCGTGGATGTTCGGCGGCGGCGCGCTCAGCCTGGCCGGCCTCTTCGCCACCATCCTCTGCGTCATCATCGCCTTCGTCCACTACGAAGCGCGCATGAAAAAATGGGGCTCCTGGTATGACAAACTGCTGGTCAACTGCGCGCCCTTCACCGTGCTCACCTTCCTCGCCGTCGCCATCGGCGGACTCATCCAAATCGTGCCCAGCGCGCTCCTCAACCGCGCCAAGAATGTCGAGGACCGCCTCCAAATCCCCTACACGCCGCTGCAACTCGCCGGACGCGACATCTACGTGCGCGAAGGCTGCTACAACTGCCACTCGCAAATGATCCGCACGCTCGTCCCCGATGTCATCCGCTACGGCGACTACTCGCGCCTCGGCGAATCCCTCTACGACCATCCCTATCAATGGGGCTCGCGCCGCACCGGCCCCGACCTCGCGCGCGTCGGCGGCAAATACAATCACATGTGGCACTTCAAGCACATGCATGACCCGCGCGAAGTTTCCGGCGGCGACGACAACAGCCTCTGGCGCGGCTCCAACATGCCGCGCTACACCTGGCTCTACACACGCGACGCCGGCGTGGCCGCGCTACCCTCGAAAATCGGCGCCCAACGCGCGCTCGGCGTCCCCCATCCCGAGTGGACGCAACGGGAAATCCAAGCCTCCGTCGAAGCCGAGTCGGCGAAAATCCTCGCCGAACTCCAGACCCAAGGCGGCACCATCGAGCCGACCCGTGAAATCATCGCCCTCATCGCCTACCTCCAACAACTCGGCAAATCGGAAACCGTGAAAAAATAGGATCTATTGCCCGCGAAACCCGCGAAACCAACGAAACCCGCGAGACCCGCGAACCTCACAAAACCCACGGAAATAAAAACCACCGATGCGCACGGATTATATAAAAACGATTATATTATGAAAACGGCTCCTCGCTCTTTTGAATGGATTTTCCAACGCGCGCCCGTGGAGCGGAGGCAGCGGCTGGCGTTTCAGCCCCGGAAAGGCGACAAACCCTTGCCCAAAGATGACGAACGCAACGAGGAACCCACGGAATCCATCCCAAAAAAACAAACCCTGAAAAGGCGACGGCAAAGCGGATTCACCGGTCAACTTTGCTGTCGCCCTTTCAGGGCATGTTTTCAAAAACACCGCAGACCGCGGGTTCCTCGCCACGCTCGTCACCCACGACTAAACGCTGAACGCCCCTCCGGGACTTTGCTGTCTCATCGGAAATAGCGACAAACCATGAAAATTATCCCAAAAACTACTGCGCCCGCCCCCGGCATCCCTCCCCGTGCCTTCCGCGTGTTTTGCGGACAATAAATAAAACACACCCTCATGCTCCGCCGCCTGATATTTGACCACTGGCTCGTGATCTTCCCGCTCGTTTCCTTCATCGTGGCGGGCGCGATCTATTTCACCGTCACGTGGCGCGCGCTGCGCATGAGCAAACCGCAACTCGACCACCTCGCCTCACTCCCCTTCAACGACGAACCCGGCCCCCCAAAAAAACCGACGCCATGACGCCCGACCCATCCCACGCCGCACCCGCCGCCTCCTCCGCGCCCGCACCCGCGCCCGCCTCTGCCTCCGCGCCCACCGACGCACCCGCATCCGTCGGCGCACCCGCGCCCGCCGCCGACGCGCTCCGCCCGCACTCCTACGACGGCATCCAGGAATACGACAAACGCCTGCCCAATTGGTGGCTGCTCACCTTCTACGGCACGATCGCGTTTTCCATTGTGTATTGGTTTTTTTATTTTCAAGCCAGCATGGCGGCGGGCGACGGCGAACGCGTGACCGCCGAGATCGCGCGCCTCGAAGCGGTCAAGATGGCCAACGCCACGCAGATTGATGACCCGACGCTGTGGAAAGCCAGCCAGAACCCGATTTTCACAGCCGCCGGCAAGGAACACTTCATGGCCAACTGCGCCACCTGCCACCTCGCCAGCCTGCGCGGCAAGGACGAAGACCCGACCGCGGTTGGCCCCAATCTCACCGACACCCGCTGGATTCATGGCGGCAAGCCCACGGAAGTTTACCACACGGTGACTGAAGGAGTGCTGGCGAAAGGCATGCCATCCTGGGGACCGCAACTCGGCCAAAAACGCGTCATCGAAGCCGTCTCCTACGTGCTCAGTTTCCACAAGGAAGACGACCCCATCGAAGTGGAACTCTCGCCGTAGTTCTCCTTTGTTACGCCCTGACGTTAATCGGCGTCCCGGCGGTAAACCCCGGAGGGGCGGAAGCTCTTAGCCGTGGGTTCCTCGCTGCGCTCGTCACCCACGGAAAACGTTAATCTATACCTAATACCATTTCTTAGAGCGTCTAACAAAAAGAAGGATTGAGCGAAGTGACACAGCGGACACAGAGGCGCGCGACAGCGGATGTAGGGGCTTCGCTTGCGAAGCCCGTTGCTTGCGAAGTCCGTTGCCGGACAGCAGTCGCGCGCGTTTGTGTTTCATGCGACTACGACGGCGCACTGGAGGAAGCTAACCCGTGGCGTCCTTCCACGACGGGCTTCGCAAGCGAAGCCCCTACATCTTCGCGTTTTTCCTCGCTTTTCATACCGTCTTTCGGCCTGCCCTATTGTAATTTTGTTAGGCTCTCTTAATCAAAAACCTTCTTAAGAAACACCCTCCAAGCCGACCCCGAATTGCACGGATTTTAACGGATAACACAGATAACCCCTTTGTTTTTCAATGAATTAAACATCCGTGTGATCCGTTTTATCCGTGCAATCCGTGGTTAAAAGGATTGGTGCAAAGGGTGAAAATGGGTGAAAAGTGGTATAAGCCCTGAAGGGGCGACAGCAGAGACCGTGCGAGTGAAAGCGATGCGCGCTGTCGCCCCTCCGGGGCTTTGCTTCTTCATCGAAAAGAGCGACGAACCAAAATTCAGGATCGACTGGTAAATGTCACCCCCAGCCGGACGGCGCCTCCGCGCCCTCCGTGCCCGCGCTCCGCGCCCTCCCAAAAATCAATTTTTAGAATTCCCCTAAAGAGGAAAGAAGAAAGAAGAGGAGAGGCGCCATTTTGAGTTGCAGCCGGCCTCAACATTTACCCGAAAAAAGCCTTGAACTTCCGGCGGCAAACCCTGAACTTCTGCCTCCCGCGTTTGGTAGGATACTCAAGTGGCCAACGAGGGCAGACTGTAAATCTGCTGGGCACCGCCCTACGCTGGTTCGAATCCAGCTCCTACCACCACCCCGAATATCCCCGAAGCCAGTGCTTTTAAATTCGTTAATAAGCATTCGCACAAAATCTACCAACCCCGCGACAATCTTCCCCCTCCCCCTGCTTTGACCCCGTTTTTACAAACATTTCTGCGTGTATTACTGCGTCCTCTCTCCTCCCCCACACACATCCGCAACGCCGCATCAACGGCCCCGCCGCCGTGCTGCGAGGCCCGCCGCGAGGTCTCGGCCTCCAACTCTTCCGGCTCGCCGCGCTGTTTGCGTTCGCGTCCGCAAGAAGTAACATGGGGCCATTCCATGCCCACCCAAGGAACCAGCCCTTGTTTATACCCTTTCTCACTCAAACAGATGATAATATGTGCACTTTTTGGAGTGCGGCGGCAGAGGGCGAAGCCCGGCGGCGCCGCTTTCGGCAGCCGTGAAATGCTTCGGATGACAGCCTTCCCCCGCCGGTGAAAAGCGGTGTCGCTGCTTCGCTCTGCCACCGCACGCCTTTCGGGCTGCTCCTCTTTATTGCCGTTTTGGGTAAAAAGAGGTTCAGGCATCGGAAAGAGCGGGGAACCGAAAAGTTTATCTTGGAAAAAATTCCCTCTGGACTCCATGCCCTTCGTGTCCAGTAGGACAACCGGCCAAGACTCATGAAACCTCTAAAACGGAGCGAGTCTTGGCCAGTTTTCTGGGGAGGGAGCTGGCCACTCAACTCGGACCGTTGAATGCGCCCTTGAGCGCGACTGATACCATTTCTTAATCAGAAACTTTCTTAAGAAACACCCTCCAAGCCGACCACGAATTGCACGGATTTTAACGGATAATACAGATAACCCCATTGTTTTTCAATGAATTAAACATCCGTGCAATCCGTGGTTAAAAGGATTGGCGTAAAGGGTGAAACTGGGTGGAAAGTGGTATGACAAGATGGAGCGTTGATCAGGCCAGCCACCCCACCCAACCCTACATCGGCGTTGACATCGCCAAGGGGGACTTCGTCGCCGACGTGTTGGGGACGACCATCTCGTTTGCGCAAACCCCGCAAGAGATCGCAAGAAGTTGCCCACGGACGCGGTGGTCATTTGCGAGGCCACCGGCGTTTACGAACGCCCGTTGGCCGCCGCGCTTCACACCGTGCGAAATTGCTCAACTTCATCCTTATCTTCCCCAATTTTCCTGTTGCACGTTGATACCGTTGTTCCGGGGTTAAAAAGAAAACCCTTTAAAATCTCATGACGACATACTCTAAAGTCTAAAACAGGGGCGGAAAGGGTATGACGCAAGGGCACGGTCTGATGCGCGGGCAGGCTCTGCAAGGGGCAGCGGTGGGTGCCGGAGTGGAGAGGCACCCGATCAGGTTTTTCGGCGCGGTCAGGTATTTTTCCTGAGTGCCGTGGATGACTTCGGCGGGTCGGGTCGGGGCAGGGGTTACTCGATCAGGTTTTTCAGCGCGGCCAGATATTTTTCTTGGGTGCCGCGGATGACCTCGGCGGGAAGGGCCGGGGCGGGCGGCTGCTGGTTCCACTTGAGGGCGAGCAGGTGGTCGCGGACGAATTGCTTGTCGTAGCTCGGGGGCGACTGGTTCGGCGCGTAGAGGTCGGCGGGCCAGTAGCGGGACGAGTCGGGCGTGAGAATTTCGTCGATGAGCACGAGGTTGCCGGCGGGGTCGGTGCCGAACTCGAATTTCGTGTCGGCCAGAATCATGCCGGCGGCGGCGGCTTTGTCATGGCCGAGTGAATACAGCGCGAGACTCGTGGACTTCGCCTTTTCGTAGAGCGCGACTCCGACGACGGCGGCGCCTTGCGCGTCGTTGATCGGTTCGTCGTGCGCGCCTTTTTCGGCCTTCGTGGTCGGGGTGAAAATCGGCGCGGGCAGACGGTCGGCCTGGCGGAGGGCGGCGGGGAGCCGGATGCCGCAGACTTCGCCGGTCTTCTGATACGAGGACCAGCCGCTGCCGACGAGGTAGCCGCGCACGACGCATTCGATGGTGAGCGGCTTGAGCTTGCGCACGATCATGCTGCGGAGCCGGAGGTCGGGGTCGTCGATGCCGCGCCGCGTGAATTCGCCGGACTGGTCGGGCAGAAGATGATTCGGGATGATGCCGGACGAGGCGGTTTGCGCGAACCACCAGTTGCTGATTTGCGTGAGGATGATGCCCTTGCCGGGGATGCCGTCGGGCAGGATCACGTCGAAGGCGGACAGCCGGTCGGTGGCGGCGATGAGGAGTGCGTCGCCGAGATCGAAGATCTCGCGGACCTTGCCCGAGGCGATTTTCGGGAAGGGGAGTCCGTCGATGGACGTGACAGCTTTGGTTGGAAGGGCGGCGGCGATGTCGGCGTAGGTCATGGCGGTGATGATGATGGCGAACATTCCGTCAGTGTCAGAGGGATTCAACCTGAAAAATTTCCGCGCGCTGCACCGCGCACCGTTTTTGGGGTGTGATTGCGATTGGTGACAATGGATTGGCTCAAAGGGGTCAGGACGAACTGGCACTAAGTTAAGCCAGATTTGTTTCGTAACCCGTTCATACATCGTTCGACTTTTAACGACAATCACCCTTATCTTAGCGGCATTCCGGCTTGAGGCTGCCCCGAATTGACGGACACGGGTGGAGGTGCCAAAGCAGAAGGAATTCACATAAAGACGCAGTTAAGCAAGCCGGTAAGAGAAAAGCGCAAGTTCACCAAGCAATACAAAGAGGAAGCATTGGAGCACTGGAAGAGTAGTGGCCGCAGCGCGGCCACCGTGGCAGAGGAATTGGGTATACGGGCACTGCTGCTCAACCACTCTGCTCAGGAAACGCGGGCCTCGGTGAAAATGGAGGCGAAAGACCTAGAGGCGGAGATACGCAGGAAAACGCAAAACTCTTGGAGCAGCGTGAAGTGCTAAAAAATCGCTGGGCATCCTCTGCGAAGCGTCGCACAGAGGTATGCCTAGATCGAACGCATGAGCGACCAATATAAAATTAAAGGGTTGTGCGAAACGCTGATGGTTTTTCGCAGCGGCTATTAGGACTGGCTCAGACGTCGCAAAACGCCAAGTCGCAGGACGCGGGAGAATTTTGTTTTGCGCGAACGCATCCGCGAGGAGTTTGCGTGCAGCCGGCGCACTTACGGCGGCCCGCGCCTGACGCGGGTGCTGGGCGGCGGCGCGAG
>JAIRTK010000510.1 GCA_031254955.1 Opitutaceae bacterium | reverse complement strand
CCCCCCCCCGCCCCCGTGGGGCGTGAGGGCGGCTTTGGGCGGGCGGTGGTTTTGGTCTGCGTGGTGGTGGGGCGGGGGGGGCGGGTGGGGAAGGCGGGGCGGGCTGGGAGCGTGGGGAGAGCTGGGAGTGTTGGGAGCGTGGGAAGTGCCGGGAGTGTGAGGAGAGCTGGGAACGTGGGAATCGCTGGGAGCGTGGGAAACGTGGGAATTGCTGGGAGCGTTGGGGGCTTGGGAATTGATGGGCGAGTTGGGAGCTTGGGAATTGAAGGAAGCGTTGGGAGCTTGGGAATCGCGGGCAGGAATGCCCGCGCTCCTGTTCTCGCCTGTGTTGGTGTGCGGGAGGCGTGCGTTTTTCGGAAGGGTTTTGGCGGGGGCGGCGAGGTCGGGGAAGCGCCAGACGCGGGCGCGGGGCCGGGGGGCTTCGGCGAGGGTGCGGATTTTGCCGGAGTTGGCGAAATTGAGGCGGACGGGGTTCACGGTGAAGGTGGCGGTGACGGGGCGCGCGCACTGGTTGGAGAAGGCGAGGTAGAGTTTTCCGTTGCCGCGCGCGGAGAGGTAGTTGAGCTGGAGGGAATCCTTGGCGGGCGCGAGTGTCACGAGGCCTTTCGGCATCCAGAGGAAGACGCCGTCGTCGCCGAGGAATTTTCCGGGGCGGGCGCCGTAGGTTTTGTTGCGGAAGTAGGCGCCGGAGTAGGTGTATTCGGAGGGGAAGTCGATTTGTCCGGCGGAGCGCGCGTAGGTGTCGGCGACAAGGTAGTCCACGAGGAGCGCGGCCAGGGGCAGGGGGTGGTTGTAGTGCGCGGAGGCGAATTTTTTGATTTCTTCGAAGCCGCGCAGCGGGAAATCCGGTTTTTGGTGGGCGGTGGTGTAGCCGTTGCGGTAGGCGTAGCCGGGGTAGTTGGCGTAGCGTCCGACGACGGTGTTGCGGGCGATGGCGGTGAAGAAGGGTTCGCGGGTGTCGAAGCCGAGGCGGGTCATGTAGCCGGCGTAGTAGGCGGACATGAAGATGCCGCGGTGGCTGTGGGAGGTGGAGGAGCATTCGTCGGCGAGGCCGTTGGAGGAGACGACCCACGCGGGCACGGTTTCTTCGGGGGCGGGTTGTTGGTTGTGGAGGCCGCCGGGGTTGGCGGTGAAGGGGGTGTCGGGCACGGGCGCGAGGTAGGTGTAGGCGGTGAGGTCGCGCATGGCGGCGGCGGCGGCGCGGAGGTAGCGGGTGTCGCCGGTCGCGTCGTGGAGTTCGTAGAGGTAGTCGTAGGAGGGGGCGAGGTCGGGCCACCAGGTGCTTGCGCCGCGGAAGGTCGTCACGGGGCGGTCGATGCGCGCGGCGATGTATTGGTCGGCGGCGGTGCGCGCGGCGGCGAGGAAGGTGTCGTCGTCGGTGAGGCGCCAGGCGGCGAGGTGGTCGCGGAGGGCGCGGGCGTTCTGGCTCCATGAGGCGGGGGGCGGGATGGCGGGGGTTTTGCCGGCGAGGCGGGGGAGGAGTTTTTCGCGGATGGGCGTGCTGCGTCCGCCGGTGAGGCGCCACGTGGCGACGAGGTCCACGGGGTAGCGGAACGCGGCGCCCATGAGTTTCGGGTCGTTGCGGTCGGACTGGTTGGTTTTGCGGGAGAGCATGTATTCGAGTGTGGGGAGGGCGCGGCGGCGGAGCATTTCGGCGTGGTCGAGCACGAGCGCGAGCGAGAGGGCGTCGGCGGCGGATTGCTGGCGTCCGGCGTCGGGGCCGGCGTCGTTCTGGTAGCCCCAGGTTTTGTGTTTGGGATACCAGTAGCAGAGGCGGTCGTTGAGGATGAAGTCGGTGAGGTTTTCGAGTGTGGTGTTGAGCGGGCAGAGGACGTTTTCGCGCACGTCGCGGAAGTCGTTGAGCGAGGTGGCGAGGTGTTTGTAGTTTTCGAACCACGGGCCGCGGCGCGCGACGAGGCGCAGCATGAAGGTGCGGGAGGCGCCGGTCTCGATGCGCGATCCGGCGCCGCCGAGGACGGGCGCGAAGAGCATCGGTTGCGCGAGGCCGGCGGCGTTGCGCACGAGGACGCCGAAGCGCGAGTCGGAGGCGACGGGCATGCGGAAGGGTTGTTCGCCGGGGTCCGCCCCGACGCCGATGGTGTTGCCCGCGAGGCCGATCAGGGCAAAGCCGAGCGGGCACTTGAACTCGGGGGTGAGATAGGAGCGATTTGGGAAGCGTTTTCCCTGCCAGATGAGGGGTTGCCAGATCCAGTCGGCCTTGGCGATGGGGGCGGCGGGCGCGCCGGCGTAACCGACGGAGAACTGGCCGGGCGCGGTCGCGTCGAGGCGGAACACGAGCGCCGGTTCGGTGCCGTCGGCGGGCGCGGAGACCGTGGCCGAGAGCGTGTAGCCGGGTTGCGGGGGAAACTCCCAGCGCAATCCGTCGCCGTCGCGCGCGACGCGGCGGGCGCGGAGGCGCGCGCGGGGTTGGGCGGCGGCGAAGAAATCGGCTTCTTTTTCCCAGGCGACGAGGCGGTAGCCGACGGTGCCGACCGGTCCGTCGTCCTGGTAGCGGACGCCGTAGCGGTCCAGCTTGGTCTCGCGTCCTTGTGGTTGGAAAACGACGATGAACTCGGGGGCAAATTCGGCGTGCGCGCCGGTGTTTTTTTGCGTGACGACCAGCGTGCCGTCGGCTTGCGAGTCGAGCGCGTAGGCGGCGTTTTCGAGGCGGGCGGGTTCGCCGATGCGTTCGCCGGGGCGCGGCCCGGCGGTGGTTTCGGCGGGGGCGGGGGTGACGGAGGTGGAGGCGGGGGCGGTGCGGGTGGAGGTGGCGGGGGGGGGGGTGCCGTGGGGGGAGGCGGTGGCGGGGGGGGTGGGGGTGCGGGCGGAGGCG
>JAIRTK010000479.1 GCA_031254955.1 Opitutaceae bacterium | reverse complement strand
GATGGTGATGGCGCGTTGGCGGACGGTGGGGGCGGCGTTGGCGGGGGCGGTGGCGGGGGCGGGGGCGTTGGTGCCGCTGGCGGTGGCGTTGGTGGCGGCGGTGGCGGCGGCGCTGCTGGCGGGGTGCGCGGTGGTGAGGTTGGTGACGTTGGAGAGTTTTTCTGAGGCTTTGGGGACGATTTTTTGCGGGGCGTCGAAGGCGGGGATGTATTTGGAGACGGGGTCGTCGAGGGAGATTTTGCCTTCGTCAACAAGCATCATGAGCGCGGCGGCGGTGACGGGTTTGGTCATGGAGGCGATCCAGAAGAGGGAGTCGGGGCGCATGGGTTTCCCGGTGGCGATGTCGGCGAGGCCGACGGCTTCGCAGGCGAGGATGTTGTCGCCGTTGGCGGCGAGGAAGACGGCGCCGGCCAGCGTGCCGTCGGCGACATAGGGGCGGGCGGTGTCGGCGAACGGCCCGGCGGGCAGGCGCAGCGCGGGCGCGAGCGCAAGCGTCAAAAACAAAGCGGACAGGCGGAGGGAGTTTCTCATGGGCGGAAAGGGCGGAGAAGGCGGAACGGAGGGCGCCGAGGGCGCCGAGGGCGCCGAGAGGCGAAGAACGCTTTCTGGGTGCTGGCCTCCTGGAAGACAATCGCAAAAAATTTAAAGTAAAGCCATGCGGCCAATCCCTTTCCAGCCCCTTCCTCGTCCCTCTTTCCTCGTTCTCTTTCCTCGTTCTCGTTCTTCGTTCTCGTTCTCGTTCTTCGTTTTCTTTCTCCCCCTCACCATCACGCCCCTTCACCATCACGCCTCACCATCACGCCCCGCCATCACGCCCCCCACCTTTCTGATTGAAAACTCACGCGCGGCTCCGCACTTTCGACCCTTTGCAAAATCCGGACACACCCGCGCCGCCCTCCGCCGCCGGCATTGTCCGCCGCACCCACCGCCCGCATGGAAGAACTTCTGACACGCAATTTCTGCATCATCGCCCACGTCGATCACGGCAAGACGACGCTCTCCGACCGGCTGCTCGAACACACCAACACCGTCGCCCAACGCATCCTCACCGACCAGCACCTCGACGCGATGGACCTCGAACGCGAACGCGGCATCACCATCAAAAGCCACCCCGTCACCATGAACTACCCGGCCCAAGACGGCCGCGTTTACAAACTCAACCTCATGGACACCCCCGGCCACGTCGATTTCTCCTATGAAGTCTCCCGCTCGCTCGCCGCCTGCGAAGGCGCCCTCCTCCTCATCGACGCCGCGCAAGGCGTCGAAGCCCAAACCGTCGCCAACGCCCACCTCGCCACCGCGCAAGACCTGAAAATCATCCCCGTCATCAACAAAATCGACCTCCCCTCCGCCAACCTCGAACTCTGCCTCCGCCAACTCGAAGACATCCTCATGATCCCCGAGGACGAAGCCATCCTCGCCAGCGGCAAATCCGGCATCGGCATCGAAGACATCCTCGAAGCCGTCGTGCGCCGCATCCCGCCGCCACGCTGGCGCGACCACCCCCACACCCGCGCCCTCGTCTTCGACTCCATCTACGACTCCTACCGCGGCGTCATCACCTACACGCGCGTCTTCTCCGGCGCGCTGAAAGCCGGCGACCAGATGCTGCTCCTGAGCACCGGCCAGAAATCCGAAATCAAAGAAGTCGGCATCTTCACCCCCAAAATGCAAAAAACCGCCTCCCTCGGCGAAGGCGACGTAGGCTACCTCGTTTCCAACATCAAAGACACCTCCGAAGTGAAAGTCGGCGACACCGTCACCCTCGCCCGCCAACCCGCCGCCGACATGCTCCCCGGCTACAAAGAAGTCCGCCCCATGGTCTTCTGCGGCCTCTACCCCCTCGAATCCAGCGACTACGAAAAACTCAAGGCCGCCCTCGGACGCCTCCGCCTCAACGACGCCGCCTTCCTCTACCAGACCGAAAGCTCCGTCGCCCTCGGCTTCGGCTTCCGCTGCGGCTTCCTCGGCCTCCTCCACATGGAAATCATCCAAGAACGCATCCGCCGCGAACACGACGTGGAAATCATCTCCACCTACCCCAGCGTCGTATACCGCGTCAAGACCCGCGGCGCCGCCGACTACCTCGAAGTGGACAACCCCATCCTCCTCCCCGACCCCGGCGCCATCGACGAAATCTCCGAACCCACCATCAACGCCTCCATCCACATCCCCAACGACAGCATGGGCGACACCCTCGCCCTCATCATGGAAAAACGCGGCACCATCGAACACACCGACACCCTCGACCCCACCCGCGTGATGCTCACCTGCATCCTCCCGCTCAACGAAATCCTCGTCGACTTCAACGACCGCCTCAAAAGCCTCACCCACGGCTACGGCTCCATGGACTACGAACTCGGCGAATACCGCCCCGCCGACCTCGTGAAAATGGACATCCTCATCAACGGCGAACCCGTGGACGCCTTCGCCGGCATCGTGCACCGCGACAAAGCCGAAACCAAAGGCCGCGAACTCTGCGAACGCCTCGCCGGCATCATCCCCCCGCAACTCTTCAAAGTCGCCATCCAAGCCGCCATCGGCGGCAAAATCATCGCCCGCGACAACGTCCGCGTCCTCCGCAAAGACGTGACCGCGAAATGCTACGGCGGCGACATCACCCGCAAACGCAAACTCCTAGAAAAACAAAAAGAAGGCAAAAAAAAGATGAAGCTCATCGGCAAAGTCTCCATCCCCCCCGACGCCTTCATCCAAGTGCTCAAAAATAATTAGAAATTAGAAATTAGGATTTAGAAAAATTGCCGACCCCGCCCTCCACCCCCTCCCACTTCCCACTTCCTGATTTCCACTTCCCAATTCCTTAATTCCTAATTCCTAATTCCTAATTTCTAATTTCTAATTCCCCCCATGTTCGCCCTCTTCCAGACACTCGAAAAACAAATGCGCTCCAACGCCCGCAACTGGCTCGAACTCGCCGACAAAATTTACCATTACCGCCGCGACGAACTCACCGACGCCGACCTCTCCGACCTCCAGAAAAAAACCGGCGCCCTCCGCGCCCACCTCCACGAACGCGCCGAAGCCGCCCGACTCAAACTCGACATCGAGACACTCGAACCCACCCTGCGCCGCGTCGGCGGCAAATTTTACCCGCGCTCCGGCTGGCAGGAATGGATCGAATTCCTCGTCGTCGCCGCCATCGTCATCCTCGCCTGCCGCCAGTATTTCTTCCAACCCTTCAAAATCCCCACGAACTCGATGTGGCCCACCTATAACGGCATGGTCCCCGAAGTCCACGCCACGCCCGCCGACGAACCCGCCGCCGCGAGCCGCCTCATCCGCAAACTCGCCTACGGCGCCTCCGCCCACCGCATCGACGCCCCCGCCGACGGCGAAATCGTGATTCCCTTCGTCATGGAGGAGAAGGGCAGCTATGTTGATAACAGGCCGTTCAGGGGCCGGCACTGGCTGATCCTGCCACAACGCCAGAAACAATACTCTTTGGCGGTGGGCGATTCGGCCATTTCGGTAAACGTGCCGGAAGATTTTGATTTTGCCTGGATGCTCAAAGACACCTTTGCGCCCGAGCAACCCGACTTTTATGCCTTTCTGCGCAAACTGATTCAGGAAAAAAAATATACCGACAAACCCGGAGTCACCTGGGACGGCAGACACGCGATGGTTCGCCATTTCTTTACCGGCAAAACCGTGAAAAAAGGCGAACGCGTCCTCTCCTTCGACATCATCACCGGCGACCAACTCTTTGTTGACCGCATGAGCTACCACTTCGTGCGCCCCAACATCGGCTCCGGCTTCGTCTTCCGCACCGACAACATCAAAGGCCTCATGGCCGGCGGCAACAAACCCAGCTACTACATCAAACGCCTCGCCGGCGAACCCGGCGACACCCTCGAAATCCGCCCCCCCGCCCTCTGGCGCAACGGCGGGCCAGTCACCGGCGCGCAAGCCTTCGACGACAACGCCGCCCGGCACGGACGCTATCGCGGCTACATCAACACCGGCCTGCTCGACCAAGACACGCCCTACACAGTATCGAAAAACGGATACATCGCGCTCGGCGACAATTCCAACAACAGCCTCGACAGCCGCATGTGGGGCGAAGTCCCGAGAAAAGATGTCGTAGGCCGCCCGCTCTGGGTTTTCTACCCCTTCACCCGCCACTGGGGCGTGGCAAAATAACCAACGCCCTCCGCCTCCCACCCGCCTCCCTCCCGCCGCCCGCCGCCCGCCCCGCGATCTTTCCTCTTTCCTCTTTCTCTTTCTCTTTCCTCTTTCTCCTCGCCTAGCCTCTCCTAGCCTCGCCTCACCCCCTCCTCCTCCCCCTCAAAAAAACCACCCCTCCACCCATCCCCACCCACGCCCCATCCCCCCATCCCCCTCTGAAAAAATCCGCCACAAAAATCCCCGCCCCCTTGCAACCCAAAAA
>JAIRTK010000473.1 GCA_031254955.1 Opitutaceae bacterium | reverse complement strand
GAGACAAAGATCGCTTCGGGCGTGGCTGCGTAGATGGCCGCGCCCCATGCAGGTTCGCCTTGGTGGCTGAGCACGATGTGTTCCAGGCGTTCCAGCAAATCCGCGTCGAGTCGCGCTTTCAGGCCGTGTTTGCGCACGAGTTGGTAGCCGAGCACGACGTGGCCTTGCAGGATGCCTTTGCGGCTGCGCCGGGAGGAGAGGGCGCCTTCGTATTCGATGGTTTTGCCTGTGTCGTGCATGAGGATGCCGGCCATCGCGAGGTCGGCGTTGATTTCGGGGTAGACGGGGAAAAGCGCTTGCGCGGCGCGCGCCATGTGCGTGGTGTGTTCGAGCAGGCCGTGGCGGTAGGCGTGGTGCATCGCGATGGCGGCGGCGGAGATGCGGAAGGGTTCGCCGATTTCTTCGATCACTCCGCGCACGGTCATGCGCAGTTCGTCGTGTTTGATGCTGTCGATGAAGGTGTTGAATTCGGTCCAGAGTGTGTCGGGGGTTTCGGGCGGGGTCTCGACGAGGTTTTCGAGCAGGCCGGGCGTGGCGGCGAGGTCGGTTTCGGTGAGGGGGGTGATTTTGCCGAGTTTTGGCGAGAGGCGTCCGTTGTAGAAGTCCAGTTTTGCTTCGATGCGCGCGGGGGTGCCTTCGGGCAGTGTTTTTAGTGTCTCGAATTGCGGGTGGTCGCTGAAGGCGTGGGTCGTGAAGCTGCCGGTGCGGTCGCCGAATTCGATGCTGAAAAAGGGGTTTCCGTTCGAGGCGGTTTTGAGCGAGAGGCGGCGGATGAGGAGGACGGAGTGGAAGAGGCGTCCGGTGTCGGCGGTGCCGAGGGTTTTGATTTCGCGCACCGGGCGCGGGAGCATGGGTTCGGTGGCGTGGTCGGCGGGTTTGGATTTGGGCATGGCTGCGTGGATGTTGCGTCGAGCGTGGCCGGGGGGTGTTCTTGTGGCAAGGGCAAGTAGTGGCGGTGGGGCGCGCGGGGGGGGGGCGCGCGGGGGGGCGCGCGAGGTGTGCGCGCGGGGGCACGGTGCATTAGCGGTCGGTGGCGGGTGTCGCGCGTGCGGTCGGCGGCGTGCGGGCTAGTGTTCCGGCCATTGGCCGTCGTCCATGTCTCGCAAGACTAGTTTTGCCGGGTCCACGATCAGGTGCCGGATGTGTTGGCGGCGGTAGGTGTAGGTGATGTGGACCAGTCCGTCTGCGGTCTGGATGGCCGCCGGGTAGGAATACTCGCCGGGCTGGTTCTCCAGCACTAGCGCGGCTTTCCAGTTTTTGCCGTCGGCGGAGATGGCGATGTTGAGCGGGGTGCGGGGGCCGTTTTTGCCGTCGGGGCGCCGGGTGGTGTGGTTATAGACGAGCAGGTGGCGTCCGTCTTTGAGCGTGATGGCGTCGGTGCCGGAGTTGGGGTTGGGGAGGTGGGTGAGGGTCATGGCGCCCCAGGTGCGGCCTCCGTCGTGGGACCAGATTTGAAAAATCTTGTCTTGCGCGGTGCGGCCAAGCGCTTGGAGGCGGTTGCCGGGGTGAAGGAGGATGCTGGGTTGGATGGCGTCGATCGCGCCGTCGTTGACCGGGCCGATGACTTGCCATTGGGTGGCTTTGGTGGTCGCGCGGTTGCCGGTGAGGACTAGGCGTTCAAAGTGGACGCGCCACATGCGGGCGTCCCAGCCGGTGGCGTCGGGCGCGGGCCAGCCGGAAAACTCGGTGCTGGCCGGGCTGAGAATGGAGCCGTCGGGAAGCAGGACGGGTTTGTTTTTGATGGGGCCGAAATTGCCGTTGTATAAGCGTTCCGGTTTCGACCATGTCACGCCGTCGTCGGTCGAGCGTTTCACGTAAGGCCACCATTTCCCCGTCCGGTAAAAGAGCAGCAGCGGGCCGTCCGGCACTTGAAACAGGACGGGGTTGAGGCAGTTTACGCGGGGGGTCTCGGTTTCCGCGCCATTGGCCACTTCGGCGGGCGGTGTCCATTTGCCGTCGAGGTGGCGCGAGAGCCAGATGCCCACGTCGGGGCGTCCTTCACGGGTGCCGCCGAACCATGCGGCGACGAGGCCCGACCGGGTTTCGACGATGGTCGAGGCGTGGGACTGGGCTTGAACGGGGTCGCCGGGTTTTCTGGGTTTGGATTGCGGGTAGGGGACGCCGGTGAATATCGGTTCGCTCAACACGATGCCGGGTTGCGCCGCCGGCGATTCCGCCGGTGCGTCGTGGGCCTGTGCCAGCGCGGTTGCGAGGGGAAAAAGGCAACGGGACAATCGGGAAAATCGCATGGGAAAGGGCATGGTGGCCTCTATTCAGCCATGCCCAGGCGTCTCTTCAACATCGGATCAGGTCAATGGTTGACCGGGGAGGCGGTGTGTGGGGGGGGGATGGGGTAAGTAGATGGGGGAATGGGGCTGGGGATGGCAAAGGGGGAAAGTGAAAGGTGAAAAATTAAAGGGGAAAGGGGAAAGGGGAAGAGTGGAAAATGAAGAGTGGAAATAAACCCTCAGGCTTCGCAATTCGCGATTCGCGATTCGCCATTTGCTTCTCGGCGCTTGCCCTCCGTCGCTCATAGGTGCGATTCAAAGGCGAGTCATCTCAAGACGCTTGCGCAAGGAGCGGCGGCGTCCCGCCGCCGGACGCGAGCAACGCGAGCGCCCCGAGCGCCCTGCACGCGCGGGCTTTTGCGCAGCTTTTCGCAAATGAAGCTTTGCGCAGCCTCTCGTCTTTCGCAAACGGGCGAGGCTTCGCCTCGTCCGGCGGCGGGACGCCGCCGCTCCTTGCGCGAGCGTCCTTACTCATTG
This sequence comes from Opitutaceae bacterium, assembly GCA_031254955.1. Lineage (GTDB taxonomy): Bacteria > Verrucomicrobiota > Verrucomicrobiia > Opitutales > Opitutaceae > Termitidicoccus. The sequence goes on along the minus strand of JAIRTK010000473.1, from coordinate 2,243 downwards.
AGGTTGCGCGGGCCGGCGTCGTGCAGGCGCGGGAGCGCCGGTAGGGAGGCCTCTCCGAGGCCTCCGCGTGAACGCTTCGATTTTCCTATGCCGCTTCGATTTTCCCATGCCGCTTCGCTTTCCCTATGCCACCTCATTTTTCCCATGCCGCCTCGCTTTCCCCATGAAGTTCAAACCGCCAGCCCCGCCCGATGGAGGCCTCGGAGAGGCCTCCCTACCAGGGTTGGATTTCGTTGGGTGGTTCAAAATACCTCCATCCGCGTAACCTCAGTTACTCATCCCTTTTTCTTACTCATCCCTTTTTCTTACGCATCTCTTTTCCTTATTCATCCCTTTTCCCTCCCCTTTTTCTTCCTCCCCTTTCCCTCTTTTGCCGGCAATTCTTGCGTTGCGGGAGGGAATGCGTCGTTCTGGCCGGTTCAATCCATGTCTGCCTTTTTCCAAGAAGCCCGCGCCACGCTCGCGCTGGCCGTTCCCATCATCGTCGGACAGACGGGCCAGACGCTCATCAATGTCGCCGACACGATGATGATCGGCCATGTGGGCACGACCGAGCTTGCCGCCGCCGCGTTTGCGGGAGGCGTGTTTCATGTCGTCTTTCTTGGCGGCATCGGGTTGCTCGCGGCGGTGCCGGTTTTCACGGCTCGCGCAAACGGGGCCGGCGATCAGGCCGGCGTCGCTTCGTGGTTGAGGCATGGGATCGCGCTGGCCGTCTGCGCGATGCTGGTCCAGATGGCCGTCTTGCTGCCGATGGGCGGGCATTTGCATCGTTTCAGGCAGCCGCCGGAGGTCGTCGCGGTGGTCGGGCCGTATTATTTTTTGCTGGCGGTTTCCGTCGTGCCGGCGATGGCGTTTCAGGTGTTCCGCCAGTTCGCCGAGGCACTGGGGCGTCCGTGGGTGCCGATGTTTATCATGCTCGGCAGCGTGGCGTTGAACGTGGTGTTGAACTGGGTGTTCATCTACGGGAGGCTCGGGGCGCCGGCGATGGGGCTGGCCGGGGCGGGGCTGGCGACGTTGCTGGCCCGGGCGGGCGCGCTCGCCGCCATCGTCGCGTGGACGCGGAGCGAGCCGAGATTGGGCGAGGCGTGGCCGCGTCCGGCGTCCGGCGGGCGCGGGGGGTTCTGGCGGCGGTGGGCGGGCGGGTTGCGCGCGGAGGGGTTTGCGGAGATGCTGAAAATCGGCGCGCCGGCGGCGGCGATGTTGTTGTTTGAGGTGACGGCTTTCACCATGGCGGCGTTGATGATGGGGTGGGTCGGGGAGCAGGCGTTGGCGGCGCACCAGATCGCGCTGACTTGCGCCGGGACGACGTTCATGGTGCCGTTGGGCATATCCATGGCGGCGGGCATCCGCATGAGCGTGCTGCTCGGCGAGGGGCGGCTCGGGGCGCGGAGGGCGTCCGGGTTTGGCGCGGTGGGGATGGGGTGCGTTTTCATGGGGTGCTCGGCGTTGGTGTTTGTCGTGGCGGGCGGGGTGATCGCGCGCGGTTTCGTGCCCGAGGACGCGGAGGTCGCGGCGCTGGCGGCGCGGTTGCTGGTGGTGGCGGGGGTGTTCCAGATTTTCGACGGGGCGCAGGTGGTGTCAGCCGGGGCGCTTCGCGGGTTGGCTGATGTGCGCGTGCCGTCCGGGATCACGTTTGCCGCCTACTGGTTGCTGGCGATTCCCGGAGGCTGGTTTTTGGGCGTGCGCGGGGCGTTTGGCGCGGTCGGGATATGGGGCGGGCTTGCGTGCGGTCTGGCGGTCGCGGCGGTGTTGCTGGTCTGGAGGCTCGTGCGGTTGACGAGATAGGGGGGGGAGGAGGAGGGCCGGGGGGAGGTGAGGGCGAAGGGCTGGAGTGAGGGGCGGGAGCGAAGGGTGAAGGGTGGCAACAAACCCTTCACTCTTCACTCTCCAGGCCTCACTCCGCACGCCTCACTTTGTCCCCTCAATCCGCACTCCGCGCCGAAGCTCGGAGTGATCGAACTGCCTTCCGGCACGATGCCGAGATTGCTGAGTTTCAATCCGCACTCCGCACCCACTCAAATCTGCTGACGGATCGAAGGTCCGCCCTGAAGCAGACTTGGAAGTCTGCGCTACGACCGAGGCAGCGCGTAATACCATTTACTAATAATAATGGCACTTTAGTGCGGATCTGAAGCGTTTGCTTGAGCGCGCATCCAGCCGTGGATCATGCCGGAGACGGCGGCGCCGCCTTGGCGGATGGCGGCGATTTCGTCAAGGATGGCGTCCTCCAGGGTGCGTAGAGT
>JAIRTK010000395.1 GCA_031254955.1 Opitutaceae bacterium | reverse complement strand
AGGTGCGCGAAGATGCGGGCGTCGGAGCGGGCGTGGGCGTCGTAAACGAAGCGGGCAAAGGCGGCTTCGCGTTGCGCCGGGGTTTCCCCGTCCGGGGGAACGCCGGCGCGGGAGGCCTCGAATGCGGTTTCGTAGCGGGCGCGCACTTCGGGGTAGCGCATGACGTTGCGGAAAAGGCTGTCTTCGTTGACGGGGCAGATGCCGATGAGGGCGGGGTCTTCGGCCCAGGTGAGGCCGGTGTGGGGGTTTTTGTGGGTGAGGAGGTTGGTGGCAAATTTTTTCCAGGATTCAAAAACGGCATCGTTGAGCGGGATGAAGCTTTTGAAGTGGTTGCGGATTCGCGAGGAAGGGAGTTCGCGGGAGAAGCCGAAGGCGGTGAGTTCGGCGGGGGAAAAGCGGCGGGAGCTGAAGAGGTCGATATTGATGTAGATGCCGCGTTTTTTCAGGGCGGCGAAGAAGCGGTCGAGTTGGTCGAGTTTTTGCGGGTCCAGCTCCCAGGAGTTGCCGCCTTCGCGGACGAGGAGGCTGTCGAAGTGGTGAAAGCGGACGGTGTTGTAGCCGGAGCGGACAAAGCGTTCGGCGAGGCGTTCGGCCTCGTCGGGTTCGAGGTAGTTGGCCGTGAAGCAAAGGTTGACGCCCCAGAAGCGGAAGCGTTGGCCGGGGTTGTCCCGGAAGGCGAGGTGTCCGCCGGGCATGATGGTGACGGGGCCGTATTTCCCGGCGGGCGCGTGCGCGGTGACGCGCGCCGAGAAATCGAACACGCCGCCGGGGGCGATTTCGACGGAGTGGGCGTAGGGCGCCCAGTCGTGGTTTTGTTTTATGATGAAGGGGGCGGATGAGGCCGGGGGCCGGGCGCCGGCGGCGACGGGCGCGCGGGGAAGGGAGCCGTCGGGGTTTTCATCCTGCGCATGGAGGCGGGCGCCGGAGACGCCCGCCAGGCCGTGGAGGGCAAGCGCGAGGATGGCAAGGGAGCGCGCGAAGGGTGTTGATGCTGGTTTCATGGGATGTCGGGGAGGCGGGGAGGCGGAGGGCCGGCGCGGCTTTGTTTTCATACCCAAAGCCGGCGCGGCGACGCGGCGTTCACTTTAACTGGCTCAGGCGGAGGGCGCCGGGAGCGAGGGGGAAAAGACTGGAGACGGGCACGGGCGCGCCGGTTTCCATGGAGCGGTTCGCGGCCATGCCGACGAGTATCGACGCGGCGCCTTGCTCGTGGCACGCGGAGCGCCCGAGCGGATCGGGCGCGGGCGAGTCGGCAAACATTTGCTCCTGCAAAAGCGGGTCGCCGCCGCCGTGCCCGCCGGGCGTTTCGTGGACAACAAATTCCTCCGGCTCGGAAAAGAGGCGTTGCACGCGCACCTTCATGAGGTGTTTTCCGCCGGCCATGATTTTCACGTCCGTGTCGCCGGTGATGATATGCGACGCGTGCTCGGCGGTGTATTCAAGCCGTCCGCCGTCCCCCGTGAACGCGACGCGGCTGCCTTCGTTGGGGCAGAAGGCGTTGAGGGAATAATTCATGACGAGGCCGCCGCGATAACGGACGAGCACGCTCATGGTGTCCTCGATGCTGATGCCTTCGCGGAAAACATTTTCGTCGCGGATGTAGCCGCTGTCGCCCTCGGCGTCGAGGTAGAGGCCGCGCAGGTTTTCGTCGTCGTCGAGCGTGAGGCGGAACGGGTCGCCCGCGGAGGCGGGTTCGCCGGTGTAGCGCGCGTAGCGGGTGAGCGGCTCCTGGCCGCGCGCGACGGCGTTCTTTTTCCCGTAGAAAGCGAGGCGGCCCCACGCAAAGACCTCCTCCGGTATGGCGTCGAGCCACCAGTTCACGAGATCGAAGTGATGCGTGGATTTGTGGATGAGCAGCCCGCCCGAGCGTTCCTTGTAACTATGCCAGCGGCGGAAGTAGTCCGCGCCGTGGCTGGTGTTCAGCATGTATTCAAAATCCACATGCTGCACGCGGCCTATGACGCCGGAGGCGAGGAGTTCGCGCACTTTCGACGCTCCGGGGCTCCAGCGGTAGTTGAACGCCACGCGCACGCGGCGTCCGGGGTTGCGGCGCGCGGCGGCGTCGATGGCCGCGAGGCCGGAGGCGGTCGTGGCGAGCGGCTTTTCCGTGATCACGTCGCAGCCGGCGTCGAGGGCGCGGACGATGTAGTCGTGATGCGTGCAATCGGGCGTGCAGACGATGACCGTGCCGGGGCGTTGCACGGCGAGCATCCGGTCGAAATCCGCCGCGTCGTAGTCGGCGGGCGGCGCGATGCCGTATTTTTCGACGAGGCGGTTTTTGTGCCAGAGGCGGCGCGTGGCGCTGGTGTCGCAAAGCGCGACAAGCTCGGCTGCGTCGCGGTATTTGCCGGCGATGGGATCGGCGAACATCGGGAGGCGTCCGCCGGTTCCGACGGCCGCGTATTTTTGTCTGTGTTTCATGGGAGAGTGGGTGGCGTGGCGGGGACGGGAGAGGTGCGCTCAGATTTTTCCGCGCCGCCGTTCGAGTTCGGAACGGATGGCGAGAGCGGCTTTGCGCCCGAGCGGATAAAACCAGGCGAAGGTTATGGCGAGCAGCCAGAAGGCGACGGGCAGGCAGAGGTAGAACACGAACATGCGGTTGACGACCTCGCCACTTTGGGCGGGGAGCTTCGCATTGAAGCCCGACCATTGCAGCGCCGCGCCGTTGAAGAGGACCGAGACGGTGTGCGCGGCCTTCACGAACCAGGAATAGAAGGAGTTGATCGAGCCCTCGCGACGGCGGCCCGTGTGGTGCTCGTCCCAGTCGGCGACATCGGCCTTCATCGCGGGCATGAACATCCAGATGGCGGGGATGGCGATGGCCTCCGAAAACGCCGTGAAAAGCTGCAAATACGGATGCCCCGGGATGAGGAGGAAGTAATTGGCGAGGTGCCCGAGGACGAGCAGCGAGAGCACCGAGACGGCAATGATGCGCTTGTCGAACCGCTCGCTGAGCTTCGTGAGCACGGGAATCGAGGCGAGGCCGATGAACATTTTCAGCGTGCCCTTGAGTCCGATGATTTTCCCGCCAAGCAGGAGATCGCCCTCGCAGACATAATAAAAATTGACGTATTGATAAAGCCCGTCGATGAAGGCCGCGCCGATGAGCAGGAAGAAGGTCATGCCGATGAGCGGCCAGAGCGGCTGGCAATGGAACGACTCGCGCAGGCTCTTCAGAAACGCGGTCTTCGGCTGGCGGCGCGCCTGGCCCTGATAATAACGCTCGCGGACAAAAAGCGCGGGGCAAAGCCCGAACACCAGCATGCCGAGGCAAATGAGCCAGCACACCGAGCGCATGCCGACGGTGATGGGGCTTTCGCCCGCCTGCGGGGCGGAGAGCCACGTGACGGCCGGCTGGACAAACTCCAGCACGCCGCGCCAGAAACCACCGGCGCCGTCGAACGCCCTCGGGTCGCCCGAGGCGAGCATTCCGACGAGCATCACGAAGGCGAACACCCAGCCCATAAGCATGTAGCCGAGCTTCGCAAAAATGGAACCCCACGCGGCCAGGCGCGTGCGCTCGTCGTAGTTGGGCGTGAGTTCGAGTTGCAGTCCGTAATACGACATCGCCCAGACCGTGTGGGCCGTGAAAAACGCCAGGCCGATGCCGGTGAGCGCGATCACCTTGGACATATCGCTCCAGCCCGCTGGCAGGTGCCAGAAAAGCGGGTAAACCAGGACGATGAGAAGCGTTCCGAGAAAAATGAACGGGCGGCGGCGTCCCCAGCGCGTGCGCGTGTTGTCGGAGAGGTTGCCCATGACCGGGTCGGTGAACGCATCCCAGACGCGCAGCACCACGAGGATCACGCTGCACACCAGCGGCGGGATGCCGAGGCCGATGTTGAACACCGGCAGCCAGAGCGCGTTTAGCGTGAGCGACATGGCAAAAATGTCCATGTTCACGCCGAACGCGAAGGCGATTTTCTGCCGGATCGGAATGCGATCCTCGGACGGGATGAGGGGTTTGGCGGTGATGGTTTCCATGCGAAGGCTGGAGGGAGTGTTTTGGAAAAAATGCGGAAGAATGACCGGACAGGGAATGTCAACGAGCGAGTTCGTAGGCGAGTTGCGCGCCCCCGCGCGTGATGGTGGAAAGGGCCAGCGTGAACGCGCCACCGGCGCGGCGCGCGAGCGGGACCTCGCGCATGCGCCTGCCGGCGGCGTCAACGGCCCATGCCTGCCAGTCGCCGCCGGCCAGCCGGAGCGTGAGCACGGCCGCGCCGCGCCGCACGAGGTGCGGGCCTCCGCCCCAGGTCTTGAGGAGTTTGCAATCGGCGTGCGCGAAGATCGCGCCTTGCGGGAGCGCGTTGGTGAGATGCGTGACCAGAATGCGGCGCGCGGCGGCGAGCGGCGGCGTGCCGGACGCGTCGCGGGCCTCGCGCGGGGAGGCGGGAAGCGCGACGACCGCGATGGCGCAACGGGCATCGACATCGGCAACGGAAACGCATCCGCCGTCGAGCGCCGCGCCGGGCGCGAGCGAAAAAAGCTCGGCGCGCGGCGAGACGGCTTTCACGGTGCCGGCGTCCGCACTCAGTTCGATCTGGCCGGTGTCGCTCGCATAGCGCGTGCGCGAGGTGTCGATGGCGTTTTGCGGAATCACGCCATCGCGCTCAAGCCGGGCGGCGAGGCTGTCGTCCATGAGGTAGGCGCGGGGCGGAAGGTTTTCCGTGGTCCCGCCGGTGACGGCGGCGGCGATGGCTTGCGAACGCAGCGGGGCGGCGGCGCTTTGGGCCAGCACCTCCGGTGGCCGGCCGGGCAGCGAGCCGATGCGCGCCACGAGTCCGAGGGGCGAAAACCCGCCGGGGAACAGACGCCCGAGACTTTCAAACGCCTCCCCGGGATTCACGGCGTAAACGATGGCGTTTTTCGCGGGCGCGATGTCGAAGCGTTGAAACACGAGCGAAGCCACGCGGTCGCCGATGAGTCCGATGGACGCGGTGGCGTTTTCCGATTCCCAGGCGATGCCGAGATTTTCACCGGCGGAGGGGTCGCGCCAGTTGCCGATGTCGGTTTTGTTTTTCAATTCGCGCCGTGTCTCGGTGCCGTCGGCGTAGCGCGCCGTGAGCACGCCAAGCACCGCGCCGGAGGCCTTGGGCGGATTGGCGGCGGCGTGCAG
>JAIRTK010000061.1 GCA_031254955.1 Opitutaceae bacterium | reverse complement strand
CGGTTACGGGTGACATTGTCCACCGGACGCGTTTCGAGAACACGCGCTCCGGGCAACGCCAATCCGCTCGTCCGCGAGCGGGTGAAGGCCGGCCAATGGCTGGGGCGCGCACCGCGCGTCTCCTGAAGTCCGGAGTCCGAACATCCCTGCCGGGGACATCTCCCTGCCGCGCCCCTTCCGTCGCGGCTGTTTTTCTTCATCGCACGAATGAACCAGCCTCCCTCTCCGGGCGTGCTCGCCGCGCGCCCGCGTCCATTCATTGCGCCGATACACCCTCGGCGTTTTTTTGTTTTTTGTGTCACGAGCCTCCAGCCCGCGACCGACGCCGCGCGGAATCTGTCATGGCGCGCTGGCGCGGAAGCGTCGGTGGGGAGGACTCTCCGAGGCCTCCGTAAAACCGCCTCGATGACCTGCGAATTTTGCCATGTTCCTTGCCCTGTCCTTCACCCTGTCCTTGCCCGTCGGCGGAGGCCTCGGAGAGACCTCCCTACCGGCGCTTCCGCGCCAAATTTTGGCGTTGGCGATCCATTGAACGCGGGAAGAGAGACGCGAAAAAGAAAGAGAAAGACGAAAGAGAACGACGAAAGACGAAAGAAGAAAGAGAACGAAAATGAGAACAGAACGATTAAGAAGAATGAGAACGCGTAAGAGAATGATTAAGAAAACGATTAAGAAAAAAGAGAACGATTAAGAGAACGATTAAGAGAACGAGAACGAGAACGATTAAGGCACGACACACACACTTCATTAATTACCACACATTTTACCCGCCATGTCCGAATCCATTTCATCCGAAACACCCTCCAGCTCCGCCGCGTCGCCCGCGCCCTCCGCCGCGCCCTCCGCCGCGCCCTCCGCCACGCCCGCCCTCCATCTCCCGACGCCCGCGCAGGACCTCGCCGCGTTTCTCCGTGGCGCGCCCGGCCTGCCCGCGCAAGTCCGCAAACGCGACGGACGCCTCGTCGCCTTCGACGCCGCGCGCATCACCCGCTCGCTCGCCCGCGCCGGCGCCGCCACCGGCGAATACGACGGCGCCATGGCGCAACGCCTCACCCTCCGCGCCGTCAACCACCTCACCGCCACCATCGCCGACACCACGCCCACCGTCGAGCAAGTGCAGGACGTCATCGAGGAAATGCTCCTCGGCTCGCCCTTCCGCCGCACCGCGCGCGCCTTCATCGTTTACCGCGACCAGCACAAACGCCTCCGCGAAATCACCGCCCGCCAAGACGTTGAACTCATCGACGGCTACCTCCGGCAACTCGACTGGCAAGTCCGCGAAAACAGCAACATGAGCTACTCGCTCCAAGGCCTCAACAACTACCTCGCCGCCACCGTCTCCCAATCCTACTGGCTCAACGCCATCTACCCGCCCGAAATCCGCGCCGCGCACGAAACCGGCGACTTCCACCTCCACGACCTCAACCAGCTCTCCGTTTACTGCGTCGGCTGGGACCTCTCCGACCTCCTCCAACGCGGCTTCGGCGGCGTCGCCGGAAAAATCGAGTCCCGCCCGCCCCGCCACCTCCGCAGCGCGCTCGGCCAAATCGTCAACTTCTTCTACACCCTCCAAGGCGAAGCCGCCGGCGCGCAAGCCTTCTCCAGCTTCGACACCCTCCTCGCGCCCTTCATCCGCTTCGACGGACTCGACTTCGCGCAAATCAAACAAGCCCTCCAAGAATTCATCTACAACGTCAACGTCCCCACCCGCGTCGGCTTCCAGACCCCGTTCACCAACATCACCCTCGACCTCGTCTGCCCGCGCCATTTCGCCGACCAACCCGTCGTCCACGGCGGCGCCTGGCGCCCCGAAACCTACGGCGATTTCCAAGCCGAGATGAACCTCTTCAACCGCGCCTTCTTCGAAGTCATGGCCGAAGGCGACGCCAAAGGCCGCGTCATGACCTTCCCGATACCGACCATCAACCTCACCCCCGACTTCGACTGGGACAACCCCAACCTCGCCGGCCTCTGGGAAATGACCGGCCGCTACGGCATCCCCTATTTCTCCAACTTCATCAACTCCGACATGAAACCCGAAGACGCGCGCTCCATGTGCTGCCGCCTCCGCATCGACAACACCCAGCTCGAACGCCGCGGCGGCGGCCTCTTCGGCGCGCACCCGCTCACCGGCTCCGTCGGCGTCGTGACCCTCAACCTCCCGCGCCTCGGCTGGCTCGCCACGCGCGAAAACCCCGCCGCGCCCGGCGCCGACGCCCCCCTCGCCGCCCGCGAAAAAACCTTCCGCGAAAAACTCGCCCGCCTCATGGACATGGCCCGCGACTCCCTCGAAACCAAACGCAAACTCCTCGAACGCCTCACCGACGCCGGCCTCTATCCCTACACCCAATACTACCTCGGCAAACGCAGCGGCCGCTACTGGGGCAACCACTTCTCCACCATCGGCCTCGTCGGCATGAACGAAGCCTGCGCCAACCTCGGCCTCGGCGGCATCATCACCCCCGAAGGCCGCGACTTCGCCCTCCGCACCCTCGACTTCATGCGCGAACGCCTCATCGCCTACCAAACCGAAACCGGCAACCACTACAACCTCGAAGCCACCCCCGCCGAAGGCACCAGCTACCGCCTCGCCAAAAAAGACAAAGAACGCTTCCCCGGCATCCTCGCCGCCAACGAAGAAGACCTCCTCCACGGCGCGAAACCCTTCTACACCAACTCCAGCCACCTCCCCGTGCAGGCGACCGACGACCTCTTCGAGGCGCTCGACCACCAAGACGAACTGCAAACCCGCTACACCGGCGGCACCGTGCTGCACCTCTTCCTCGGCGAACGCATCGCCGACCCCGTCGCGACGAAACTCCTCGTCCGCCGCATCGCCGAAACCTGCCGCATGCCCTACTTCTCGCTCACGCCGACCTTCAGCGTGTGCCCGGAACACGGATACATCGCCGGCGAGCACCACGCCTGCCCCGACTGCGGACGCCCGGCGGAAGTCTACTCCCGCGTCGTCGGCTACCTCCGCCCCGTGCAACAATGGAACGAAGGCAAACAAGCCGAATTTGCCCGCCGCCGCGTCTATAAAACCCCCGCCACCGCCACCGTGTCCCCCGGCCAAAACACCATCCCGCCCGCCCCCGCCACCGCAAACGCCCCGTCCGCCACCGCCGCCGCAAAATAACGCGCCAGCGACTGGGAACGCCGGCATCCTGCCGGCAGACGGCGCTCCGCGCCGCCGGTTTGGACACCACGCCCGCCAGCCACTCATCTCATACCATTTCTTAATCAAAAACCTTCTTAAGAAACACTCTCCAAGCCGACCACGAATTGTGCGGATTTTAACGAATAACACAGATAACCTCTTTGTTTTTTAATGAGTTAAACATCCGT
>JAIRTK010000055.1 GCA_031254955.1 Opitutaceae bacterium | reverse complement strand
CGGTTACGGGTGACATTGTCCACCGGACGCGTTTCGAGAACACGCGCTCCGGGCAACGCCAATCCGCTCGTCCGCGAGCGGGTGAAGGCCGGCCAATGGCTGGGGCGCGCACCGCGCGTTCCCTGAAGCCCGGAGTCCGAACATCCCTGCCGGCGGCAACGCAATCCCCGGCCATCGCCCCCGCCGCCGCACCATCGCCGCGAGGGCGGGCCGGCTTTACTTCATCGCACGAATGAGGCTGCCTTCCGCATCCGGCGTCCGGCTCCCCGGCGCCCCGCTCCCGTCCCGCGCATCCGCGGGCGTTTATCCTTGCATCGTCACGTGCGCCGCCCGCTTCAACGCCGGACGGCGCCGTTGCCGGTCCGCCGAAATGTATCTGGATACAGGATACACGGCGCTCCTTGACCCGGCGGGAGGCGGCGCGGCATGAGCGCGTGGCTTCGTTTCTGGGAACACTCGACCGCGGGGCACCAGCTCATCGCGTTTGCCTTGGTCGCGGCGGGCGGGCTTGCGCTCGGACGGCTGAAAATCGGCAGGGTGAGCGTCGGCATCGCCGGTGTGTTGTTCGCGGGGCTTGTTTTCGCGCGGTCGGGGGTGAGGGTGGAGCCTCACGTGCTCGAATTTACCCGCGAGTTCGGGCTGATCCTGTTTGTCTTTTCCATCGGGCTTCAGCTCGGCCCCGGCTTTTTTTCGTCGCTGCGCCGCACGGGGCTGAAGCTCAATCTGCTGGCGGCGGGCAATGTCCTGCTCGGCGTCGCGGTTTGCGTGGTGATTCTGCGCCTCGCCGGCGTGCCTCTGCCGGTGGCGGCGGGGCTGCTGTCCGGCGCGACGACCAACACCCCCAGCCTCGCCGCCGCGCAACAGGCGCTCATCGGCGCCGGCGCGGACGACGGGGCCGTGCAGGCGCAGGGCGTGGCCTACGCGCTCGCGTATCCGTTTGGCGTGTGCGGCGTGATTCTCGCCATGCTCGCGGCGCGGCGGTTCGTCGCGCGTCCGCTGCCGGGCGGCGGCGCGTCCGGGGCGGCCTCGCCGCCGGTCCGGGAGGAGCCGAAAGTCGGGCGGGCGAATCTGGAGGTGCGCAATCCGGGACTGGCGGGCGCCACGATCGCGGATTCCTTTGCCAGGGTGCGCGGGTTGAACGTCTCGCGCCTGTGGCGCGGCGGCGCGTTGTGCGTGCCCGCGCCGGCCCGCGCGCTCGCCATCGGCGACCAGTTGCTCGTCGTCGGCCTGCCCGGCGCGCTCGCGCAGGCGCGCATGTTGGCGGGCGGCGAGGCGGAGCGGGATTTGCGCGAACTGGACGGTCCGGTGAACAACCGCCGGGTGATCGTCACGCGCCGCGAGGCCGTCGGGAAAAACTTTGCCGCCCTCCAGTTGCAGACGCGTTTCGGCGTGGCCGCCACGCGCCTGTCGCGCCACGGCATGGAATTCGCGCCGGAGCCGGGGTTGCGCGTGCAGTTCGGCGACATCCTCACGCTCGTCGGCGCCTCCGACGCCATCGCCGAGGCGGCGCGCCTGCTCGGCGACTCGCCCAAGGAACTCGACCACACGCGCGTGGGGCCGTTTTTTTTCGGCATCCTCCTCGGCGTGCTGCTCGGCATGGCGCCGGTGGCGCTGCCGGGCCTGCCCGCGCCGGCGCGGCTCGGCCTCGCGGGCGGGCCGCTGGTCGTGGCGATTCTGCTCGGACGCCTCGGCGGCATCGGCCCGGTGGTCTGGCATGTGCCGCCGAATGCCGGCCTCGCCCTGCGCGAGATCGGCATCGTGCTGTTCCTCGCCTGCGTGGGACTCAAGTCGGGCGACATGTTTTTCCAGTATTTGTTCAGCATGCAAGGCCTCGGCTGGATGGCGCTGGGCGCCGTGATCACGCTGGCGCCGGTGATGGGCACCGCGTGGATGGCGCGCCGCTTCGCGCGCCTGCCGCTGCCGGAGACCTGCGGGTTGCTCGCCGGGGCGATGACCGACCCGCCCGCGCTCGCCTTTGCCCGGCAGACCCACGGCGACACGGGCGCGCCCGTCGCCTACGCGACCGTGTATCCGCTCGTCATGCTGCTGCGCGTGCTCGCCGCGCAAATGCTCGTGTTCCTCGCCGCGTGACACGCCTCGCCGTGTGACACGCCTCGTCGCGTGACGCGCCTCGCCGCGTGACGCGTCTCACCGCGCGGCCAGCGGCAGCACCACGGGATTGCCGCTGGCGGGATGGGCAAACACTTCCAGCCGCCCGCCATACACCGGACGCAGAATCTCCTCGCGCAACACCTCGGCGGGCGTCCCCGCCATGCGCAACCCGCCCGTCGCGAGCAGCGCCACCCGGTCGGCGCACAACGCCGCCAGCGACAAGTCGTGCATCGTCAGCACCACCGCCAGCCCGTCGTCGCGCGCCAGCGAACGCACCAGCGCGAGCAACTCCGCCTGATGTTGCAAATCCAGATACGTCGCCGGCTCGTCGAGCAACAGCACGCGCGGCGCCTGCGCCAAGGCGCGCGCCAGAATCACCCGCCGCAGCTCCCCGCCCGACAACGTCGAAAGCGTCCGGCCCGCCAGCGAAGCGACGCGCATACGCGCCATCGCCGCGGCGACCGCCGCCCGGTCCGCCGCCGCGAGCGGCAGCAACCAGCCCCGGTGCGGCGCGCGGCCCAGCGCCACGGCCTCCGCCACCGCGAGCGGCCACGCCGAATGCGGCGCGCGCTGCGGCGCCAGCGCCAGCAACCGCGCCACCTCGCGCGCCCGCATGGCGCGCAACGGACGCCCGCCCAGCCGCACCTCGCCGCGTTGCGCCGGAAGCAGCCGCCCCAGCGTGTGCAGCAGCGTCGTCTTGCCCGTGCCGTTCGGCCCGATGAGCGCCAGCACCTCGCCCTCGCGCGCCTCCAGATTCACGCCGCCGAGCACCTCCACGCAACCATAGCCGCAATGCAGGTTGACCGCCCGCAAAATCGCCCCGCCGCCGCTCATGCCGCCATGCGCCTCCCGCGCGTCTTCAACAACCACAAAAAATACGGCCCGCCCAACGCCGCGGTCAGGATGCCCACCGGAATCTCCGTCGCCGCCAGCAACGTCCGCGCCGCCGTGTCCGCCGCCACCAGCAACACCGCGCCCAGCAGCACGCTCACCGGAATCATCCGCGCATGCCCCGCGCCCACCAGCCACCGCGCGACATGCGGCGCCACCAACCCCACGAAACCGATGATGCCGCTCACCGCCACCGCCGCCGCCACCACCAGCCCCGCCGCGCCCACGAGCAACAACCGCGCCGTCCGGATCGGCAGCCCAAGCCCCCGCGCCACATCGTCGCCACCCGTCAACGCATCCAGCGGACGCGACATCAGCCAGAGCGCCCCCGCGCCCGCCGACAACCACGGCAACGCCGCCCACACATGATGCCACGACCTCCCCGAAAACCCGCCCAGCAACCAGCCAAACACATGAAACCACGGCTGCTCCTGCCAGATGAGCAAAAACGAAACCAACGCCGACAACATCGACCCCAGCGCCGTCCCCGCCAACAGCAACCCCGCGACCGACGCGCCCCCCGCGCCCGACTCCGCCACCGCATACACCACCGCCACCGTCGCCAGCGCGCCGGCGAACGCCGCCAACGGCACCGGCCCGAACCCCAACGCCGTCGCCCCCGCCCCGGACGCGATCGCCACCGTCGCCCCCAACGCCGCGCCGCTCGACGCCCCGATCACATGCGGATCGGCGAGCGGATTGCGAAACAACCCCTGAAACGCCGCGCCCGCCGCCGCCAACGCCCCGCCCACCAACGCCGCGAGCAACGTCCGCGGCAACCGCAAATCCCACACGATCACGACATCCGACGCCTCCGCCGCAGCCAAACGCAACACCGCCGCCGCCACCCGCCCCGGCCCCATCGTCACCGCGCCCAACCCCAGACTCGCCAGCATCACGACGACCAACGCCACGCCAAGCACTCCCAACAAAACCGGCGCCCGCCGCCAGCCCGGCGGTTTCAAAAAAAACCCTGTGCGCGCACCTCTCATCGCTTAACGCCCCGCCTCCGTCCCCTCACCGAACCACTCCGGGTAAATCGTCCGCGCCATCAATTCCAACCCCTCCACCAAACGCGGCCCCGCGCGCGTCACCAACTCGTCCGGCAGCGTAAACACCCGCCCGGCGCGCACCGCGTCGATGCCCGCCCAACCCGGACGCCGCGCCAGCCGCCCGCCCGTCAATGCCAGCCGCGCCGGAAGGATGCGCGAACTCAGGATGACATGCGGATTGCGCGCCACCACCGCCTCGCCGCTCACGAGCGGATACGGCTCGCGCGCCTCGCCGAAAATATTCACGCCGCCCGCCAGCGCGATCTGCCGGCCAATCAAACTGCGCGGCCCCGCGCTCATCAACGGCTCGTCGAACGCCTCCCAATAAACCCGCGCGCGCCTCCCCGCCGGGATTTCCGCCGCCCGCCGCGCCACCGCCTCCACCCGCGCCCGCAACCCCGCGACCAACGCCCCCGTTTCCGCCCCGCGCCCCGCCAGCCGCCCCTGCAACCCGATCGAAGCGAACAACGTTTCAAAATCCGACACCCCTGCCGCCGCCACCGGGATGCCCAGCCGCTCCAACGCCTCGACCACCGGACGCTGGCCCTCGTCGCCCGCCAGCACGAGATCCGGCCGCAACGCCACAATCGCCTCGATGCTGATCGTGCGCGCCGCAAACCCGCCCACCTTGGGCAACGCCTCCGCCTCGGCGGGAAAATTGCAAAAACGCGTGACCCCGGCCAGCCGCGCGCCATTGCCGACCGCGAACACGATTTCCGTGAGCGACGGCGCCAGCGACACGATCCGCTCAGGCCGCCGCGCAATCACCACCCGCCGCCCAAACCCATCCACGATTTCCATCGGAAACACCCCCTCCTCCCCCACCGCCACCGCCCCCGCCCCCGCCGCCCCCGCCGCCAACGCTCCCGTCATCACCGCACCCTCTGCCAACGCTCCCGCCATCGCCGCGACCTCCGCCAACGCTCCCGCCCCCGCCGCTGCATCCACCCCGAAACATTTCCCCGTTATTCTGCCGCATGTAGGGCGCGACCTTGCGTCGCGCCGGGATTGGTTTTCGCTGCCTACGAAGCCGCTGTTTACCGTGGCAGAATAACTAGAAAATACTCCAAACACATCCGCCGCCCCCGCCCCCTTCATCGCCGCGCCCACCGCCAACGCCCCCGCCTCCGCCGCCCCCGCCGCTGCATCCACCCCGAAGCATTTCCCCGTTATTCAGCCGCATTGAGGGCGCGTCCTTGCCTCGCGCCGGGCTGGGGTTTCGCTGCCTGCGGAGGCGGGGTTTACCGTG
>JAIRTK010000377.1 GCA_031254955.1 Opitutaceae bacterium | reverse complement strand
GGAAATTTCTGTCTTGGCCTGACACGAAACGGTTTTGTTTGATGACCCCTTTAGATGGCCAAACACAAGACACCGCACTCTCCCGATGACCAATCCGAACTGCCGTTCGACAACAGCGGCATCGGCGCCCTGTGGGCCGCGTTGAAACGCCCCTCGCCCGCTGCCGGCGCCGGCGCGCCCGCGAAACCCGTCCCGACGCGCCCCGCCAAGCCGTCAGCCGAATCCGCCCAAGCCAAATCCATGCCCGCTCCCGCTCCCGCGCGCGGTGCCGCCGCCGCCAGCGCGCGCCCCGATGGCGCCACGGCCACGGCTCCCGCCGAACCGCGCAAGCGGCATCCTGTCGCATCCACTCCGTCCCCCGCCGCCACTCCCGCCACCTCCACCTCCGCCTCCGCCACCTCCACTCCCTCTCCCTCTGCCCCCGCCACCTCCGCCACCACTTCCTCCACTCCTCTCAACGCCACCGCTACAGCCGCCCCAGTCGCCTCCCATGCCGACGCGTCCCCAGCCGTCGCCACCGTCAGTCCATCCCCATCCCCCCCCCCATCCCCACCCCCATCCCCTGCCCCCGTCCCCGCCACCACCACTGCCAGCGCATCCCCTGCCCCCGCCGCCGCCCCCACCACCGGCGCATCTCCCACCACCACCAACACGCCCCCCGCCAACACGCCCCCCCCCGACACGAACTCCGCCGGCGCCCTCCCCGCCGGCGCGCCGCCCGCCGAACCGCCGCCCGACGGCACCGCGCCCGCCAAGCTCGAAAACTCCCCCGACGCGCCGCTCGTCCGGCACTACAAATCCTGGTTTCTCGACTACGCCAGCTACGTCATCCTCGACCGCGCCGTCCCGCACATCGACGACGGCCTGAAACCCGTCCAACGCCGCATTCTCCACACACTCTTCGAGATGGACGACGGACGCTTCAACAAAGTCGCCAACATCGTCGGCGCCACCATGCGCTTCCACCCGCACGGCGATGCCTCCATCGAAGCCGCGCTCGTCGGCATCGCGCAACGCGGCCTGCTCATCGAACCGCAAGGCAACTTCGGCAACATCCTCACCGGCGACGGCGCCGCTGCCTCGCGCTACATCGAAGCGCGCCTCACCCCCTTCGCCCGCGAAGTGGTCTTCAACCCGAAAACCACCGCCTGGCAACTCAGCTACGACGGACGCGCCCGCGAGCCAGTCACGCTCCCCGTCAAATTCCCGCTCGTCCTCGCCGAAGGCGCCGAAGGCATCGCAGTCGGCCTCTCGACCAAAATCCTCCCGCACAACTTCAACGACCTCTGCCGCGCCTCCATCAACCTCCTCCTCGAAAAACAGGACGGCAAAAGCCACTTCCGCAAAATCTACCCCGACTTCCCCGCCGGCGGCATCGCCGACTTCTCCGAATACAACGACGGCGGACGCGGCGGCAAGGTGAAAGTCCGCGCCAAAATCGAACGACGCGCCAAATACCTCCTCGCCATCACCGAACTGCCCCACGGCATCACCACCACCTCGCTCATCGAATCCATCCTCGCCGCCAACGCCAAAGGCAAACTCAAGATCAAGCACGTGGACGACAACACCGCCGGCCAAGTCGAAATCCTCGTCCACCTCCCGCAAGGCGGCGACCCCGGCCAACTCATCCAGCAACTCTACGTCTTCACCGACTGCCAAGTCACGCTCTCGCCCGCCGCCTGCGTCATCGAACCAGGCGAAAACGGCAACGACAAACCCGTCTTCACCACGGTATCCGAAATCCTGAGACGCAGCACCGACCGCACCCTCGCCCTCCTCAAACAAGAACTCGAAATCAAACTCGGCGAACTCGAACAACAATGGCACTGGGACTCGCTCGTGCGCATCTTCATCGAAGAAAAAATCTACAAACACATCGAAACCTGCAAAACCCGGGAAGCCGCCGACGAAGCCATCCGCAAAGGCCTCCAACCCCACCTCAAACGCCTCCGCCGCGAAGTCACCCACGAAGACATCACCAAGCTCGGCGACATCCCCATCAAACGCACCGCCGCCTACAACCGATTCAAAGCCGACGAGGAAATCAAAGCCATCGAAACCGGCATCGCCGGCGTGAAAACCAGCCTCAAAAACCTCGTCGCCCACGCCATCAAATGGTTTGAGCAACTGCAGGAAAAATACGGCAAAGGCCGCAAACGCCGCACCACCTACGACGAAATCGAACAACTCAGCGTCGCCGAAGTCGTCTCCGCCAACCAACGCCTCTACGTCAACCGCGAAGAAGGCTTCATCGGCCTCAACTGGCGCCAGCACGAGTTTGTCACCGAGTGCACCATCCTCGACGACGTGATCTGCTTCATGACCGACGGCACGATGAAAGTCACGCGCGTGGCCGACAAAGTCTTCATGGGCCGCGGCATCATCCACGTGGCCGTGCTGCCGAAAGACGGCGACACCGCCTTCTACACGATGGTCTATCAGGACCGGAAGACCGGCAAAGCCTTCGCCAAACGCTTCCAAGTCGGCGGCGTGACACGCGAAAAACTCTATCCGCTCACCGCCAGCGAAGGCTCGAAAGTCGTGTTTTTCCACGTCGCGACCCGCGAAACCGACATGCCCGCGAAACTCGACATCGAGCTGAGCGGCCGCTGCACGGCGCGCAAAAAAGAGTTCACCTTCGACGCCTCCGGCCTCTCCGTGGGCGCGCGCGGCGTGAAAGGCATCACCGTCACCGAATACCCGGTCAAACGCGTGAAAAAAGGCTGACAACGACGGACCGGATTCTGATCAGAAACCACCCTTAGCCATCTTCAAGGCAGAGCATCAGAAATGTGGCGACAGAAAGCGAAACCCGGCGACGCCGCTTTCGTCCGCCGTGAACCGATTCGACTCCCCCGCCACCTCCGCGACGAAAAGCCGTGTCGCCGCTTCGCTCTGCCACCGCTCCCTATCGAGCTGCGCCTCTTGAGGGCATTCCCTCATTATTTTGTCGCATGGAAAACGACTCTTTGGCGCGGGAGCGCCGGTAGGGAGGCCTCTCCGAGGCCTCCTCGAAAACGCTTCGCTTTCCCTATGAAAATTCAAACCGCCCTTTCCGTCCGGCGGAGGCCTCGGAGAGGCCTCCCTACCCGGGACGGATTGCGTCGGGTGGTTCACAATACCTCCATCCGCGTAACCTCAGTGAACCTCAGTGAACCTCGGTTAACCTCAATTAACCTCGATTAACCTCAGCTAACCAAGGCGCACTAAAGAATCTCTTTGCGCCCCGCGCCGGATTTTGCGGCTATCGGAGAAATGGACCGCCTCGCCCAAACCTTTGCCCGCGCGCGCGCCGAAAACCGCGCGTGCTTCGTCGCCTACCTTTGCGCCGGCGACCCCGACTTCGACACCTCCCTCGCCGCCTGCCGCGCCGTCCTCCAGAACGGCGTGGACATCCTTGAGCTTGGCGTGCCGTTCTCCGATCCGCTCGCCGACGGCCTCACCAACCAGCTCGCCGCCCAGCGCGCCCTCGCCGCTGGCGCCGACTCCGGGCGCGTGCTCGCGCAAGTCGCCCGCCTCCGCGCCGAGTTCCCGGCGGTGCCGCTGGTGTTCTACACCTACTACAACCTCGTCTTCACGCACGGCGTGGACAACTACGTCGCCCGCGCGCGCGCAGCCGGCCTCGACGCGATGCTCGTGCTTGACCTGCCGCCCGAGGAGTCCGCCGAGTTTCACGCCGCCTGCGAAAAACACGGCTTGAAAACCGTGCTTATCGTCGCGCCCACCACGCCCGATGCGCGCATCGCGACCATCGCCGCCGACACCACCGGCTTCATCTACTACGCCTCGCGCGAAGGCGTGACCGGCGTGCGCGACCAGCTCGCCGCCGACATCCCGCAAGCCGTCGCGCGCATCAAAGCCCGCGCGCCGCTGCCCGTCGTCGTGGGCTTCGGCATCTCCACCCGCGCGCACGTCGCCAGCGTCGCCGCGCACGCCGACGGCGCGGTGGTCGGCAGCGCGCTGGTCAACTGCATCCGCGACCACCTCGGCGCGCCGGAAAAAATCGCCGCCGCCATCGGCGCGAAGGCGCGCGACCTCGCCGCCGGCGCGCGGCGCTCCTGAGTCTTGCGGTTAATAAAGAACCTTGGGGCTTGCCCCGAGATATTGAAGACACCGGCAACGGATTCCGTTGCTCTGAAAAACGAAGCAAGCCCCGAGGTATTGAACCTGAAGCGAATAAAAAACAGGTTCCTCGCTCTTTTCGATGTCTGAAACCTAACGGATACACTCGCGCAGAGACGCGGAGGCGCAGAGAGAAAACCCGAATTTCTCCGCGTCTCCGCGTCTCTGCGTAAGAAAAAACAGTCACTCAAACTGGCGAAGACCCAAAACAAACCAAAGAACCGTGCACGGATTGCACGGATTCGCGCAGGTTGAAAAACAAGTTCTTAGAGCGCCTAACAAAATTACAATAGGGCAGGCCGAAAGACGGTATGAAAAGCGAGGGGAAAGGCGAGGATGTAGGGGCTTCGCTTGCGAAGCCCGTCGCGGAAGGGTGCCACGGAT
>JAIRTK010000347.1 GCA_031254955.1 Opitutaceae bacterium | reverse complement strand
ATCACCAAGGACCTCGAATCCATGAAAGACGCCGGCGTGGGCGGCGCGATTGTCTTCCAGATCACCTCGGCGGGGACGAGCCGCTTCGCGCCTGTCGCCAACGTCTATTCTCCCGGCGTCGAATATTATAATGACAACTGGCTCTCCCTGCTGCGCCATGCCGCCGTCGAGGCCCAGCGGCTCGGGCTGGAGCTGGGCCTGCATAATTGCATCGGCTGGTCGGTCAGCGGCGGCCCCTGGATAAAACCGGAAAACGCCATGCAGCGCGTCGTCTGGTCGGAGGCGCGGGCCGCCGGCCCGCGTCCGTATGACCGCTTTCTCGACCAGCCCGCCGCCAAGATGAATCATTACAAGGATATCGCCGTGCTGCTCGTGCCCGACGGCGAACCCGCGCCCGGCGCCATTATAAACATCACCGGAAAAATGCGGCCCGACGGAAGGCTGGTCTGCGACATACCGAGGGGAAGATACACCATCTACCGCTTCGGCCACACCCCGACCGGCTCGAAGCCCAACGCCGCGCCCGAAAACACCGACGCGCTGGAGGCCGACAAGATGAGCGCCGCCGCGATGTCCCTCCACATGCGGAGCGTGCTGGAACCGCTGCAAAAACACCTCGGCGACACTATTGGCCGCTCTCTCAAAGTCATTCATTTCGACAGTTACGAGGCGGGCGGGCAGGACTGGACGCCGCTCATGCGGGAGGAATTTCAAGCGCGAAAGGGCTACGACCTCATCCCGTGGCTGCCCGTCCTCGCGGGGCGCGTTATTAAAAGCAAGGAGGCCGCGGAGGGGTTCAAGCGCGATTTGAAGGCGGTCATCGCGGACCTGTTTCTCGAATACAGTTTCCGGCTGCCCCAAAAAATGCTCCGCGAGGCGGGGCTGGAAATGCAAAGCGAGCCTTACGCCACCGGGCCGGGCAACGTGGCGAGGCCGTTTGCCACTTTCGACGCCGCGCCCGTGCCCGACCGGCCCGCCACCGAATTCTGGTTTCACCGTCGCGCGGACGAACTCGACATCTGGCGGGTCGGCGCGGCCATCCCGTTTTTCGGAAAAACACTATTAAGCGCCGAGGCGTTTTCGGGCCGGGGCGAGCACAGCCGCTGGAGCGAGACGCCCGCGCGGCTCAAGCCCAGCGGCGACCTCGCCTTTTCGCTGGGCGTCAACCGCATGATTCTGCACCACTGGGTGCACCAGCCGTTTCCCGATTCTATAAAACCGGGCATGAGCATGGGGCCGTGGGGATCCCATTTCGGGCGCAACCAGACCTGGCATGAGCCGGGCAAGGCCTGGCTCGCCTATCTGGCCCGCTCGCAATATCTGATGCGACAGGGCGAGAAGGTGTCCGATTTTATCACGCTGGATGTTTATATGCCGGGCGGCGACGTGATTTCGGAAAAATCCCTGCTCAACCATGTTAATATAAAAGACGGCAGGCTGACCGGTCCCACCGGGCGGACCTATCCTTTGCTCGCCATCCCCCGGAAGGGCGGGGCGCCATTGTCGCTGGAGGCGCTCGAAAAAATTGAGAGGCTCGTGGCCGGCGGCGCGGTTGTGTTCGGCCCAAAACCCCCGGCGCCCGCGCCGAGCCTGGATTTCGCGGCCGATGAAAAGAAATTCAAGGAGCTGGCCGACAGCATCTGGGGAAACGCTCCTCTCGCGGAGACGGGAGAAAATTCATACAAGAAAGGCAGGGTGCTGTGGGGCGGTTCGGTCGATGAGGCGCTGCGCCGGTTGAATGTTCCGGCGAGCGTGGAAGTTCACGGAGGGCGTGACCGCGACGATTCCCTCTGCTGGTTGCACCGGCGGTCGGGCGAAGTGGATATTTTTTATTTTTCCAACCTCGGGGCGGAATCCAAACACCTGAATGTTGCGCTGAGGGCAAAAAACAAAACCCCTGAAATCTGGGACCCGGAAACCGGAGTGGTGCGCCCCGCCGCCCTCTGGCGCCCGACCGCCGCCGGCGCGGACGTGTCCCTGTCCCTGAAACCCCATCAAGCCCTGTTTATTGTATTTGAAAAACCAATCGCACAAAACGATTTTGCCGCCGCCGTCCGCTCGCCGCTCTCCCCGGATGATTTTATGGTGGAAAGAAAAGCGGACGGCTGGGCGGTCGCGTCCGCCGCCGCCGGCGGGGTGGAATTGCAAACGGCCTCGGGGAAAACACTGCGCGCCGTCATCGCCGCCGCGCCCGCCGCCGTGGCGCCCGCCGGGGCGTGGCGCGTGGAGTTCCGCCCGCCCGTCGGAGCGCCGTTCTCCACCAAGTTTGACAAACTCGAATCGTGGACGCGCTCGGACGACGAGCGTATAAAATATTTTTCAGGAACCGCTGTATATACAAATACATTTCGCCTGCCCGAAACCGCCGCCGCCGATGATTTGTCCGTCATCCTCAATCTCGGGGCCGTCCGGGAGCTGGCTTCCGTCTCGGTCAACGGCAGGTTCGTCGCCACGCTCTGGCACGCGCCGTTCGAGGTGGAGGTTACCGGTTTTATAAAACCCGGCGAGAACGAGCTTCGCATCGAAGTGACCAATACATGGGCGAACCGCCTGATCGGCGACAATGAGCATCCCGATGATTGCGAGTGGGGCGCGGGCAGCCGTGACGAGGGGCGCCCCCTGCGCCGGTTTCCCGACTGGCTGCTCGAAGGCAGGCCGCGCCCGACCAAGCGGCAGGCGTTCTCCACATGGAATTATTTTGATAAGAAATCCGTCCCGCCTGACGCCGGATTGATGGGAGAGGTGAAAGTGGAGTTCCTGAAGCACGCGGCCTTTCGTAGCGCAGGTTTCCAAACCTGCCTTGGGCCGAAGGTCCCGCCCAGAGCAGGCTTTAACCGCGAAATTTCCAGCAAGCATTTATTTTTAAATAAATTATCCGAATCCCTTCGGTTTGATATTTCGCGTCCTTTCGCGGTTAAAAACTGATTTTTAGAGGTTCCCATCCGCCAAACATCCATTTCCCATGAAATCCAGAACCAATACCAAAACGAGCCTCCCGGCGCTCGCCACGAAAGCCCGGGCATTGATACTGACCGCGGGCCTCGCCGCCCTTGCCGGCGCGATGTCCGCCGCGCCGGTGGACTTGACCGACGCTGCTTTTAACAGCTTCGATTTCAGCTCCGAGCAGCAAACCCGCATGCAGGCGCTTATCGACGCCGGCACGCTCGATCTCCAGCTTGTGTTTGAGGCGCCGCCCAGCCCCGGCTACCGCCACATGGGCTGGCCCGTCGCCACCCGCCTGCCCGACGGGCGCACCGTGGTGCTCATCCGTCACATCCTGAACCACTCCGCATACGCCGGCAACCCCGACAACGCCCGCCGCGTCATCTGGTCCGATGACAACCTCGCCACCTGGCAGCCCGCGAACGTTCTCGACACCCCGCCCGTCCTCGGCGTCTATCCCGAGGCCGATGTCGCCGGCGCCGGCAGCAAGTGGGACTACGCCGGCATGCACGCCCTCTCGTGGGCCTACACCGGCACCACCGTCGCCGAAAGCATCGCCGGCGCCGCCACCGGCACCGCCCGCCTCGTCGCCGTCACGGGAAAAATAAACGACACCCTGCCGTCGGAAAAAAACTTCCGCATCTATCTTTCCGACGACCGCGGCGTCACTTGGCGCGAGCAGCCCGGCGCCCTCGCCGACATGCCGCTCAACGCCGTCCACTCCGGCCCGAATATGATCCGCCACCCCGAGTTCGGCCTCGTCGTCCCCTTTGGCCAGCAAACCGGCAGCGCCGTCGACGGGGAAAACTTCCTCGCCCGCAGCGTTGACGCCGGCGAAACGTGGGAAATCAAAACGTGGCGCAACGCCACCAACTCCCGCAACGTCGAGCCTGCCCTCGCCACCTGGGGACCCGGTCACATGGTCATCATCGGACGCGACTACACCCCGGCCCACGGCTACGACTCCGCCACCGGCAAGTTTTATTATACCCAAAACGTCTATAAACACACCCCCGGCGCGCCCTTCTCCGCCGTCACCTTCACCACCGCCCGCACCACCATCGCCGGCAACGGCGCCACCCCCGTCGCCAGAGGCAAAAGCGCCCGCGAGGCTCACGACACCCCCGAGGTTATACACAACCCCGTCACCGGCCGCATCGAGGTCATCCAATCCTCCCGCTGGGGCAACGGCGCCGAAAACCCCCTCCCCGACGACCCGACCGACCTCTCCCAATGCAACAACTCGCTCAACCTCTGGAGCATCGACCCCGTTGACCTCCTCGCCGGCGGCACCACCTGGCGCTTCGACGGCAACCTCGTCGAACGCCGCGGCATCAGTTGCGGCGGCAACAGCTCCGTCGGCACCGACGATATCTATAACAAAGACGGCTTCCACCCCGGCGGCTCCATCGTGGACGAGGCCGCCGGACAGCAGCACATCTTTATCTACGTCGGCTACTATTATCAATACGCCAACGCCTACCGCCTCAGCCGCCCGCTCGACACCTACGCCTTCCGCGCCGCCTGCGGCCTGCCCCCGCTGCCCGCGCCCGCCGTCACCGGCGCCACCGTCACCGGCAGCACCGTCACCATCACCGGCATCAACTTCACCGCGCTCAAGGAAATCCTCGTCGCCGGCCAGCCCGCCGAGTTCGCCCCCGATTACAGCATCACTGAAATAAAAGCCACGCTCCCCGCCGGCGTCACCGCCGTCAACCCCGCCGAACTCGTCGTGCGCACCGACCACGGCCTCAGCCGCGGCCTCTCCGACCCCGCCGCGCTCCCGCCCTCCGTCAGCGCCATCGACTACCAGACCATCTACCCCGGCAACCCCGTCACCATCACCGGCGTAAAACTCGCCGACGTTGCCACCGTCCTCTTCGGCGACATGGCGATCGCCGCCGCCGACTTCGTTTCGCGCACCGACACGGAAATCACCGTGCGCGTCCCCGCCGGCATCACCACCGGAGCCATCACGCTCAAGACCGCCGCCGGCGCCATCGTGCCGCTCCCCATGAGCGGCGGCTACACCGTCGCCGAAAAACCCTCCGCGCTCGCCCCCCTCGTCGCCACGCAACCCGTCGTCATCGGCCCCCACTCCCTCGACCTCATCGCCTCCGCCACCGGCGTGCCCGCGCCCTCCTTCAAATGGCAATACCGCCGCGACGGCGGCTCCGGCGACTGGGCCGACATCACCGGCTCCGCCGATTACCAAGGCGCGGCCACCGCGCACCTCTCCATCGTCAACACCGCCGGCAAAAACGGCTGGCAATACCGCTTCGTCGCGATGAATCACACCGAGGACGTTTACAGCGACACCGTGACCCTCCAGCTCCTCGCCGAGACGCTCCTCTCCCCCTCCGGCATCACCGCCACCGCCGGCATGACCGACCCCGACCTCTACATCGCCGACACCCAGGCCCACGTCATCCGCAAAATCACGCAGGCCGACGGAAGGGCGGTCGTGTTCGCCGGCCAGCCCGGCGTCTCCGGCCATGCCGACGGCGCCGCCTCCGCCGCGCTCTTCAACGCGCCGCGCGGCGTGGCCGTCACCGCCGCCGGCGCGCTCGCCGTTGCCGACACCGGCAACAACGCCATCCGCCTCGTCACCGCCGACGGCGCCGTCTCCACCCTCTCCACCGCCTTTAATCAACCCCGCGCCCTCGCCGCCCACGACACCAACGGCGACCTCTACGTGGCCGACACCGGCAACCACCTCGTCAAAAAAATCACCTCCGCCGGCGCCGTCTCCATCATCGCCGGCGCCGCCGGCCCCGGCTTCGCCAACGGCATCGGCCCCGCCGCGCAATTCAACACCCCCTCCGGCATCGCCGTGGACCTCGCCGGCAACCTCTACATCGCCGACACCGGCAACAACGCCATCCGCTACATCGACATGACCACCGGCAGCGTTTCCACCTTCGCCGGACGCCCCCTCGTCGCCCCCGGCCACAACGACGGCGCGAAAACCACCGCCGCCACCTTCAACGCCCCCGAAGGCGTCACGGTGGACGCCGCCGGATGGGTGTTCGTGGCCGACACCGGCAACTCGCACATCCGCACCATTCGCTCCGGCACCGTCTTCCACACGACGCTCTACCCCGAAGGCTTTTCCAACTACGCCGGCCTCAAGGACGGGCGGGACGGCACGCCCGGCGAAGTCCTGTTTGATCATCCGTCCTCCATCGTCCTGGCCGAGGACGGCCACCTCTACGTGGCCGACACCGGCAACGCCGTCATCCGCCGCATTGATAACGGCAACGATGTCACGACCCTCCCCATCGAAGCCCTGACCGGCAACCCCGATTCGCCCGGCAATAATAATAACAACAACAACAACAGCGGCGGCGGCGGCGGTGCGCCGGGCTGGTGCTTCGCCGCCGCCCTCGCCGCGCTCCTCGCCTCCCGCAAACTCTCAAGCCGGCGTCGATGACACCCGTTGCGGGCAATGTCCCCGGAACGCCGCCCGCGCCGCCCTCTGTCGCAGCGCAGGCTTCCTCTGTCGTAGCGCAGGCTTCCAAGCCTGCTTCAGAGCGGCCCATCGGCCCGTCAGCAGATTGGATTCCGAGCGAAGCGAGAAGCCTGACAACCTGCCGAGCACGCAACACGTGCGTAGCCTGAAGCAGACTTGGAAGTCTGCGCTACGACCAAGGCCGCGCGTAACATCAGTTATTAACCCCCCACTCACCCCACTCATCACACCCACCACCCACCGCTCACCGCTCACCACTCACCACCCGCCACCCGCCACCCGCCACCCACCACTCACCACCCACCGCTCACCACTCACCGCTCACTACTCACTACCCGCCACTCACCACCCGCTACTCGCCACTCCCCCTCTCCACGCCCTCCCCACCCTCCGCCCTCCCAAACACACCCATTACATAGCCACACCCAGCATGACAAAAAAACGCTTCCTTTCCTATTTGCTTGCCTGCTCCTGCCTCTGGCTGCCGGCGGCCTCCAGCCCCGCGCGTGAAAACGCCATCATTGCCGGCCAGGACGGCAAAAGCTGGGCCATCCGCACCCGCTCGGCGGTTTATCATCTGGCCGTGTCCCCCAAAGGCGAAGTCAACGCCCTGCATTTCGGAAACCCGTCGCAACCGGCCGGCCAAGCCAGGCCGCCGGGCCACGAGCTTCCCGTGCGCGGCGGCACGGTGTCGGCCATGCCCGTGCTGGAGGCGGTTTTCCCGGACGGCGTGCGCGACATCGAACTGGAATATAAAACGCATGAACTGCTGGAAATCGACGGCTGCCAGACGCTGAAAATCATCCAGCGCGACAACTATTATCCGCTGGAAGTCACCTCCTTCATCCGCGCGCTGCCCGAATATGACATGATCGAGAAATGGGTGGAGGTGGCCCACGCCGGCGCGGAAGGCGTGATCCGCGTGGAAAACCTCCTGTCCGGCTCGGTGTTCCTGCCGAAAGACCTTTATGAACTGACCCATTACTCGGGCGCGTGGGGGCACGAACTTGTGCCGCAGACCACCGAGCTTACGCAGGGAGTGAAGACCCTGCAGGTCCGGGATTTCAAATCCTACGGCGCATCGACGTTTCTGGTGCGCCCCAAAGGGGAAACCGGGGCGACCGCCGGGAAGGCGTGGTTTGGAACCGTGTGCCACAGCGGCAACTGGCGGGTCGATTTTCAAAAAGCCTTTTCGGGGACGGTGCAAATCGCGGGCGGCATCAACTTTTGGGACCAGGAAATACACCTCCAGCCCGGACGGAAATTCACCACGCCGCGCATGATTTTTGGCTACACGGAGCAAGGCTCCGCCGGCGTCACCACCGCGCTGGTCGCATATGCAAGGGAAAAAATCCTGCCCGCCCCGCTGCGCGACCGCCTGCGCCCGGTTTTGTATAATAGCTGGTATGCCACGACCTTCGATGTCAACGAGGCGCAGCAACTCGCCCTCGCCAAGATCGCCGCGGAGCTGGGCGTGGAGCTGTTTGTGATCGACGACGGCTGGTTCAAAGGCCGCAAAGACGGCGGCGCGGGACTGGGCGACTGGACCGTGGACCGGGGCAAGTTTCCCGACGGGCTGGCGCCCATGATAAAAAAAATCAACGCGCTGGGCCTGGATTTCGGCCTCTGGGTCGAGCCGGAAATGGTCAATCCCGACAGCGACCTCTACCGCGCGCATCCCGACTGGGTGCTGCATTTCCCCAACCGCGGACGCCACCACGGAAGACGCCCCCAGCTCATGCTCAACCTCGCCCGCGAGGACGTGGCGCGGTATTTATATAAAAGCCTCCGCGACCTGCTGGCGGAAAACAATATCAAGTTTATCAAATGGGACGCGAACAAGGCGCTGAGCGACGCGGGCTTCCCCTCCGCCCCCGCCGGCGAGCAGCGGGCCGTGCGCATCCGGTATGTGGAGAACCTCTACCGCCTGGTGGAAACCCTGCGCGCCGAGTTTCCCGAAGTCTGGTTTGAAAACTGCTCCAGCGGCGGCGGACGCCTGGACCTGGGCATGATGGCCCGTTTTGACTGCAACTGGCCGAGCGACATCTCCGACCCCGTTGACCGGATTTTCATCCACGATTCCTATCTGGCCCTGTTCCCCGCCGGCACCATGAGCACATGGGTCGCCGAAAAAGACTGGCACCGCCGGAGCCTGTCCCTGGAGTATAAATTCGACGTGTGCATGGCGGGGATTCTGGGCGTGGGCTGCGACATCTCCGGATGGAACGACAGCCAGCGAAAGCTGGCGCGGGGAAAGATTGCGCACTACAAGAGAATCCGCGAAACCGTGCAGAAAGGCGGCGTCAGCCGGCTGGTTTCCCCGCATGATGAAAACCGGAGCGTCCTCCAATATACAGACGCGGACGGGAGGAAAGCCGTGGTCTTTGTATATAATCTGGCCGAGTATCCCGGCAACACCGTGCCCGGCACGCGGCGCAGCCCCCTGGTGCGGCTGCGCGGCCTGCGGCCCGACGCCACCTACCGGATCAAGGAGATGAAGGGGAGCTTCACGGGCAGGCGCCTGATGGAGGCCGGCATCGACTTCCCCGTCAAAGGCGCGTATAGAAGCGGGGTGTTTGAAATCACGGCGGACGGCGAATAACACCCCCGCCAACTCAGCCACCCACTCCTCGCCACTCGCCACTCGCTCTTCCCTACTCCCTACTCACCACCAAACATCAGTTAAATAATCACGCACCTGCTCCATCTTTCTGCATTCCGTCCATTCGTGTCCATTCCGTCCATTTCGTCCATTTCGTCCATTCTGTCCATTCTGTCCATTCCGCCCCTACGCACTCCTACGCCCCCCCCCTACGCCCCCATTCGCGATTAAAAACATATTTTCCAGAAATCTCCCGCTCCACTCATTATCTGCCATGAAAACCACCGCCCTCGCCATATTGGCCGCCGCGCCGGGCCTCGCCGCGCCAGGCCTCGCCGCACCGCCGGCGACCACCCCTGCCGCGCCGACGCCCGCCTCGCGCCCCAACGTCCTCTTCATCGCGTGCGACGACCTGCGGCTGAATATCGGTTGCTTCGGCGACTCCGCCGCCATCACGCCCCATATCGACCGACTGGCCGCGCGCGGCACGCGGTTTGGCCGCGCCTACGCCCAGCAGGCCGTTTGCAACCCCTCCCGCCAGTCGGTGCTCAGCGGACGCCGCCCCGACTCCCTCCGCGTGTGGGACCTGCGCGCGGAATTTCGCGAGACCGCGCCCGACGTGGTTCCGCTGCCCGAGCACTTCAAACTCAACGGCTACCGCACCCAGGCCATCGGCAAAATCTATCACGACGGCAAACGCGACGCCGCCTCATGGAACGAGCCGGAGCTGCACATCTCCATGCCCAAACGGGAGGACTACCGTTTGGCGGAAAACCGCAAACCCCGCAAAAGCTCGAAGGCGGCGGCGACCGAGTTTGTGGACGCGCCCGAAAGCGAATACCCCGACGGCAGGGTGGCCGCCGCCGCCGTCGCTTCCCTCGAAAAATTCGCCGCGCGCGAGGCCGGCTCGCCGCCGTTTTTCCTCGCCGTCGGTTTTCGCAAACCCCACGCGCCCTTCACCGCGCCAAAACACTACTGGGATCTCTACGACCCGGCGAAAATCCCGCCCGTCGAACACCCCGCTCCGCCCCGCCTCGCGCCGGAAATCGCCCTCCACGACTCCGTGGAACTGCGCGGGTATTCGGACATGCCCAAAATCGGCCCGCTGACACCCGCGCAAATCGCCCGCCTGCGGCACGGCTACTATGCGTCCACGAGTTTCACCGACGCGCAAATCGGTCGCGTCCTCGACACCCTCGACCGCACCGGTCTGGCCCAAAACACCGTCATTGTTCTCTGGAGCGACCACGGCTACCATCTCGGCGAGCACGGACTCTGGTGCAAAACCACCTGCTACGAGTCCGACACCCGCGTGCCCCTCATCATCGCCACGCTCGACGCCCGCCCGCGCGGCGTCCGCACCGACGCACTCGTCGAACTGCTGGACCTATACCCCACACTGGTCGAACTCTGCGGCCTGCCCCCGCGCGAAAAGCTCGAAGGCCGCAGCCTCGTCCCCAATATCGGCAACCCCGCCGCGCCGGGCCGCGCCGGAGCGCGCAGCCAGTTCCCGCGCCCGTGGCCCATGCGCAAGGACGCCGTTCCCGGCGTGATGGGTTACGCCGTGCGCACCGTCACGCATCGCTACGTCGAATGGCGC
>JAIRTK010000301.1 GCA_031254955.1 Opitutaceae bacterium | reverse complement strand
CCCGAGGCAGTGCGGTTCGGGTGGCATGGGCGACTCGCCCGTGGGATTGCGCGGCACGGGCGACCTCGCCCGTGGACGGCGCTCCGCGCCGCAAACCTCCCGGACACATGGGCGGGGCCGCCCATGCCACTCAATCCGCTAAGCCGTCCGCGTAACCTCAATTACCTCACTGAGGTTACGCGTTGCCTCGGACGTAGCGCAGACTTCCAAGTCTGCTTCCTGTTACGCACGCGTTGCGTGCCCAGCAGGTTGGGTTCCGAGCGAAGCGAGAAGCCTGAAAACCTGCGCTACGACGGCAGCGCGTAACCTCGGCAACATCAGTTGCATTGGTTGCCTCAATATCTTCAGCAACCTCAGTGAAACTTGAGCTTATACCCTTTGCGAATGAAAATCACACTTCAGGTAGGGCGAGGCGTCCCGCCGAGCCGTGTGAAGCACTCGCAGCTCGGCGGGACGCCTCGCCCTACCATTAACGGCTTTCATAGTGTGATTTTCATTAGAAAATGGTATTATACCCATTCCCAGTGAACAGGACACTTTAGAAGCAGAGCCATGTAGGGGCTTCGCTTGCGAAGCCCGTTGCTGGTGCACGGTTATCAAGCCGGACGTCGCCGAGCGTCGCAAGCGACGCCCCTACAAAAGAGTCATTTTCATTGGGAATGGGTATTAAACTGGCGACACAGCCGCCCTCCGCCGCTCTCCACTGCCCTCCGCTGCCTCCAGCCGTTTCCAGTCGCTCCAGCCACTTCCATTCGCCCCTGCCGCTTCCAGCCGCCCCAGTCGCCCTCCACCGCCCGCCATCGCCTCCAGCCATCCTCCCGCCGTCACTCGTCGCTCATTTTGAAGACGGCGGTGCGCTCGTCGGTTTTCCCGTCGGGACGCGGGCCGATGGAACGCACGGCGCGAAAAGCGGCCAACGCGGACTGGTCAAACTCGGCGTTGCCGGAGGAGCGCGTCACGCGCACATGACTCATCGCGCCAGTGGCCGAAAGCTTGAAGGAAATGGTGACGGAAAGATGATCGCCGAGGCCGGAGGGCTTTTCGTGGGCCTCCTTGAGCTTCTGCTGGAGCAGCGCGAGGTAGCCGCCGAGCAAATCCTGGTCGGCGGAACGGCTCAACACGTTGCCGCCCGCGCCCTCCGCGCCACCGGTGCCGCCGGCCACGCCGCGCACGTTGATCTTCGGAATCGCGGCGGGCTTCGGCCTGCCGGCCTCGGCGGACTGGGCGCGCGTCCGGGTTTTGTTTTGTTGCCGAAACGCCTCCCAGCTCGTGGTCGATTGCTTGGGTTTCGCCGCAGGCTTCACGGGCGGTTCGACCGGCTTCGGCGTGATCACCGGATCCGGCGGCGTCACTTCAGCCCGCACCGGCTGGACGACGGAGCGCGGCTCGGGTTCGTCCGGCGGCGGAGGGGGCGGCGGGAGGGGCGTGTCGATGATCGGCACGTCGGGCCGCTCAAAAGTGACATCGGGCGACGGCGCGGGCGCCTCGGTGGCGGCGTAGTTGACGCCCTCCCCGGCGACAAGCTCGAATACCGCGGGCGCATGGAGTTGCGCCTGTTGAAACACCATCGCGGACAACGCAATCGCGAGCACCACCGCGCCGTGCAGCACCAAGGAGGCGACATACGGGCTGGCGGAATGCGTCTGGGATGTGGTCGAGACGGACATCGCGAAGGCAAACAAACACCAGCAAGCGCGCCCTGACAAGCGACGGTTGCGCACCGCAGCGCGTTTTTTCACGGGACATGTTTTTTCGCGACGAACGTTTTTTCGCACAGGATATTTTTTTGCGACGAACATTTTTTCGCTGGGCGATGAGGCCTGAGGGTTCGGCGAGCGAGCGCGTCCCGCCAGCGCGCGCATACGTCCTGCTGACGCGAGCGTGTCCTGCCAGGGAGCGCACGCGTCCCGCGTGCCCCTGCGGTCGTCCCGCCCGTGGGTTTTCGTGGCATGGGCGACTCGCCCAAGCGGTTTGGCCGCGCGCACGATTTGCGTGCCAGCAGAACACGGGCGGGGACGCCCGTGCCACGCAACCCGTCAGACGCGGGTTTTCCAAATTTAGGGCATTTCCACTCGCAATCGCCAAAAATTTGGCGCGGAAGCGCCGGTAGGGTGGCCTCTGCGAGACCTCCGCGACCACGCTCCGATTTACCTATAAAATCCCAAGCATCCAACCCCGTCCGGCGGAGGCCTCGGAGAGGCCTCCCTACCGGCACCTCCCTGCCGGCTTCGCCTACCATCCGTCACGGCGAAGACCGGGGAGAGGGCGGACGAATTTTATTCCGGCAAAGGGGGAGCGGGGAGAGGGGAGAAGGGGCGCGCTCGCGGCGTGTGCGTTCAGGCGAGCGCCTTTTCGTAACGGGCGGCGACGGCGTTCCAGTCGATGATATGCCAGAAGGCGGCGATGTAGTCCGGGCGGCGGTTCTGGTAGTGCAGGTAGTAGGCGTGCTCCCACACGTCGAGGCCGAGGATGGGTTTGCCTTCAAGCCCGGCGATCGCCTTGCCCATGATCGGGCTGTCCTGGTTGGCGGTGGAGCCGACGGAGAGTTTCTTGTCCGCGCCGACGACGAGCCACGCCCAGCCGGAGCCGAAACGCGTGGCGGCGGCCTTGGAAAACGCTTCTTTGAATTTGTCGAAGCCGCCGAAGGCGGCGGTGATGTCCGCGGCGAGTTTTCCGGAGGGCACGCCGCCTTTGCCGGGGGCGATGCTCTTCCAGAAGAGGGAGTGGTTGGCGTGTCCGCCGCCGTTGTTGCGCACGGCGCCGCGAATGGACTCGGGGACTGTGGAGAGGTCGGAGATCAGGTCGCACACGCATTCGGGGCCGGTGATGCCGGCGGAGGCGAGGGCGTGGTTGAGGTTGGCGACATACGCCTGATGGTGTTTCACGTGGTGGATTTCCATCGTCTTGGCGTCGATGTAGGGGACGAGCGCGTCGTAGGCGCAGGCCAGTTTCGGGAGTTCGTATGCCATGTTTTTGATTGTTTT
>JAIRTK010000260.1 GCA_031254955.1 Opitutaceae bacterium | reverse complement strand
CTAAAAAATCACGTTTCGAGATGTTCAACGAATAGATGATTTAGGAAAAGCTAAAATTACCTAACGCACTGTTAACTTTAACCACACCATACCGAGGATGCGTTTTTCAGAAGAGAGTTGCTTGCGCAATTTAACACTCATCGAATCAAAAATCGGATAAGCATTATAGTTTATGTCATGCTCGCTCTCGATCTGGATTCGATGTGTTAACTGGAAGCGCTCGATCAAGCGGTCGGTCACGCCTTTTGATAGCGAGTCATGTGTTTCAATAATAAAATCAATGTTCTTTAGCGCCGGTATGGTTTCTGGATTTAGCAGTAAATCCTCCGCACCCTCAATATCACAAAAAACCAACGCCTTTTTGTCTTTGGTCGTTTTCTCGATTTCCTCGTAAGTGCACAAGCCTCGCACAAAAACGCGATCTGACAGCCCGTTGATCGCAATCAACTCGATCGCATTCTTGCGGGCAATATCGTCAATATCATATGCGTAAACCGTCTGCGCATAGTTGTTATAGGCAAAGCCAGCGGCATAATATCCCTCGGCACACCCTATGTCTAAAATAACTTCGTACTTTTGCTTCTTGATTTCATTCAGCCACGGATGCAGGTTTTCCTCATAACACCCAATCAATTTTGGAAAAAAAACACTGCCATTGGATTGTGTTATGTAACGCATGCCTTTGAACGGCCCCGACAATATGCGCACATCTTTCCCCCAATATTTATTTAACATCTTATTGTGGAAATTCTCCTCACCAATTTCCCTGGCCTTGGTTCGCATTTTTTTGCGCCATGCCCGAATCGGCGTGATGAGGCATATTGCCTTAAGAATATATTGTCGCATAATAGGTTTTTCAAGTATCGGTTTTCAGGTATATAAAAAGACGCTTTCACAAAGATGGCATAGATAGGAATGCCAATAGGGATACAGGTTAAAAACTACTTGGCGTCAAGAATTTTCTTTTCATTCCGCATACATGGCGGATGCCGTGTATCAAAATTTCCGGTTCTTCGCCATTTTTGAACAAAAAAAAGGGGACGGAGTTGAAGTAGAGCATGGCGATAAGGTTGTTGACGGAGCGGAAGCTGCGGGCCTTGCGTTTGACAGTGCTGAAGATGCCCCTCCTGAAGGCATTCCTCCTTGTATATCGGCGTATTGTTTCGCGAATCGACACACGGGGGCGGGCGTGTTCTGATGGTCGGCAAATGATCTCGCGCGACATGGGCATGGTGTTGAAGGAGCCGCTGTTTCCTCGCGGGGCGCTGCACCGGGCCGCGCTCGCGGAAGCCGGCGCACGGACGGGGGATGCCGGGCTTTGGTGCGTCGCGTTTTCCGGCGGGGCGGATTCGTTGGCGTTGCTGCTGGCGGTGGCCGGGCTTTGGCCGGAACGGCGGGGGCGGCTGGTGGCGTTGCACTTCAACCATCGCTTGCGCGGCGAGGCGAGCGATGGGGACGAGCGGTTCTGCCGGGAGGTGTGCGCGGCGCTCGGCGTGGCGTTTCGAGCGGGGCGCTGGGAGGACACGCCGGTGATGGGAAAAATCCCAAATCCCAAAGTCCAAATTCCAAAAGAATCCCAAAACTCAAAAGTCCAAAATTTCAAAATACCGCCATCGTCCGCGCCGGGTTTGTCGCCGACGGTGCCGCCGGCGCGGGTGAGCGAGGCGCGGGTGAGCGAGGCGCGGGCGCGGGAGGAGCGGCATGCGTTTTTCAGGCGGGAGATGGACGCGCTGGGGGCGCGGGTGTTGTGGCTGGGGCATCAGAAGGACGATGTCGCGGAGACGCAGCTCATGCGGCTGGCGCGCGGGAGCAGTTCCGCCGGGCTGGCCGCGCCGAGGCCCGCGCAGCGGCTGGCGGACGGGCGCGTGTTTTTGCGTCCGTTGCTGGCGTTGACCAAGGCGGAGATCACGGCGGCGCTGCGCGCGCGCGGCGTTGCGTGGCGCGAGGACGCGACGAACGCGGGCGGGGATTTTTTTCGCAATCGAATCCGGCGCGATGTGTTGCCGGCATGGCTGGCGGCGGCGCCGGGTGACGCGCTTGCCGGGGCGGCGCTTTCGCGGGAGTGGCTGGAGGAGGATGACGAGGCGCTGGAGGCGTGGCTGGGGGAGTTGATGGAATGCGGCGCGCGGAGCGCGGAGCGCGGAATGGATAGACGCGCCGACGGCATCGCATTCGCCGGGGAAAACGGTGGCGCTGGCGAGAACAGGAGCGCGGACATTCCTGTCCGCGATTTCGCGGGCAGGAATGCCCACGCTCCTTTGGGTGTGGCGGCGGCAAACACGGACGGGACGCCCGTGCCCCCTTTGGATCTCCGCGTGCTGGCGGGGAAACCGCGCGCGCTCTGGCGGCGGGCGTTGCGCCGGTGGGAGCCGGCGGGCGGGCTGGCGCGGGCGGGGTTCGAGGCGTTGCTGGAGTTGTGCATGAGGGGCGGGGATTTTCAACGCGTGAGCGTCGGCGGCGGGTTCGCCGTCATGCGCGGCGGCGTGCTTGCGTTTTTGGCGGCGGACGCGGGCGATGCGTCCGCCTTGCCGGGCGGCGGCGCGGTAGGGCGCTGGCTGGCGGGCGCGTCGGCGAGCCTGCCGGCGCGGGCCGGATGCGTTTTGTTTCTGCCCGACGGGGCGGTGCTCGCCGCGCGGGAGGTCGCGATTTCGCCTGGATTGCGCGCGCGGATTCTGGCCGGGGACTGGGATCCGGCGCGCGAGGTTTGTGTTTCCTTGGAGGAGGCGGCGCCGCCGTTGGTCGCGCGGCCTTGGGCGCCCGGCGACCGTTATCGCCCGCTGGGCGCGCCAGGCTCGGCGAAGTTGCACGATCTGTTCATCAATCGGAAAATCCCGGCTGGCCGGCGATTGGCGTTGCCCGTGGTGTGCGATGCGCGCGGGCGCATCGTGTGGGTGCCCGGCCTGCCGCCCGCCGACGAGGTGAAAATTTCCAATAATTCGGGCGTCGGGCTGCGTTTGACTTATAAGTCAGGAACCTCCACGGTGCGGCCTTAGTCCAAACACGTTAATGCCCGAAATCAAAAACGACAAAAAACGACGGCCACTGAAAAACCTGCCGCCTGAACGCTTCCAGCCGCCGAAATTCTGGTTCGTGTGGCTGTCCATCGCCATGGCGGTGGTCGTCATCTTGTTTTTTCAACGCACGCCCATGCAGGGAGTCGCGCGCCTGAAAATCCAGGAGGTTGTCGATTACGCGGACGGCGCCGGACTGGTCAAGGTCAAGGAAGGCATCATCCGCCCCGAGCCGTCGGGCGGGCGCGACTGGGTGGTCATCTCGGGCGAATTGACCGGCGAAATCCCGTCCGGCAAGGACGGGGGGATGACGAAAGAGTTCCGCGCGGAGGGCCGCCTGACCGACGCGAATCTGGAGCGCTTGCAGAAATCGGAAAAATTCAGCGAGCGCCAGCCCTCCACGTGGATGAGCGGGCTTTCGCAATTCCTCCCGATCCTCCTGCTCATCGTGCTCGTGTATTTTCTCTTCATCCGCCAGCTCCGCAACGCCGGGCGCGGCGCGATGAGTTTTGGCAAAAGCCGCGCCAAGCTCCTCACGCGCGACCGCGACAAGATCACGTTTGCCGACGTGGCCGGCTGCGACGAGGCGAAGGAGGAAGTCAGCGAAGTGGTCGATTTTCTCAAGGACCCGAAAAAATTCACCCGCATGGGCGGCAAAATCCCGAAAGGCATCCTCATGGTC
The DNA here is from genome assembly GCA_031254955.1 of Opitutaceae bacterium. Classification (GTDB taxonomy): domain Bacteria; phylum Verrucomicrobiota; class Verrucomicrobiia; order Opitutales; family Opitutaceae; genus Termitidicoccus. The sequence goes on along the minus strand of JAIRTK010000260.1, from coordinate 1,766 downwards.
GGCCCCCCCGGCACGGGCAAGACGCTGCTGGCCAAGGCGGTCGCCGGCGAGGCCGAAGTGCCGTTCTTCTCCATCAGCGGCTCGGACTTCGTGGAAATGTTTGTCGGCGTCGGCGCGAGCCGCGTGCGCGACATGTTTGAACAAGGCCGGAAAAACGCGCCCTGCCTCATCTTCATCGACGAGATCGACGCGGTCGGACGCCAGCGCGGCGCCGGACTCGGCGGCGGCAACGACGAACGCGAACAAACACTCAACTCCCTGCTCGTCGAGATGGACGGCTTCGACACGACCGAAGGCGTCATCATCATCGCCGCGACCAACCGCCCCGACGTGCTGGACAGCGCGTTGCTGCGCCCGGGCCGCTTCGACCGGCAGGTGCACGTCGATCTGCCCGACCTCATCGGACGCGAACAAATCCTCCGCGTCCATGCCCGCAAAATTTCGCTTTCGGATGACATTGACCTCGGCGTCATCGCGCGCGGCACCTCGGGACTCTCCGGCGCCGACCTCGCCAACCTGCTCAATGAAGGCGCGCTCATCGCCGCCCGCCGCGACAAAAAACGCGTCGAGATGGTGGACATCATCGACGCGCGCGACAAGGTCATCTGGGGACGCGAACGCCGCCGCATCATGGATGACGAGGAAAAGAAAATTACCGCCTGGCACGAAGCCGGCCACGCCATCCTCCACGCCGTGCTCGACGACGGCACCATCCCCATCTACAAAGCCACGATACTGCCCCGCGGACGCGCGCTGGGTTTTGTGGCCACGCTGCCCTCGAAAGACATCCTCACCATGTCGAAAAAACGCCTCCTCGATCGTGTTTGCATGGCGATGGGCGGACGCATCGCGGAAAAACTCGTTACCAGCGAAATCAGCACCGGCGCGGCATCCGACATCAAACAAGCCACCGACACGGCCCGCGCGATGGTCTGCGATTACGGCATGAGCGACCTCGGCCCGATCGCGCTCGGACAGGACCAGGACACCGTATTCCTTGGCCGCGACATCACCCGCTCGCAACACGTCAGCGAAGCCACCGCGCAACGCATCGACGCCGCCATCGCCCAAATCATCACCGGACAATACGCGCGCGGCGAAAGCATCATCACCGAGCACCGCGAGGCGCTCGACAAAATCGCGCAGGCGCTCATCGAGCACGAGACGATCGAAGGCCGGCACGTGATGGAAATCCTCAAGCACGGCGAAATCAAATCGCCTGTCATCAACGCGCCCGCCCCCGCGCGAACCGCGGGCAAGCCGGCTGAAAACAAACCTGCCGACAAACCCGCGACCGACGGTTTTGGCAGCCGCACCGCGCCCGCGCCGAATCCGGCGTGACCGAATACGCGCGACAAATTCCCTCAAGCCAAAGGCGCGCCCATGCCGGCGCGCCTTTCTGTTGCCGGAGTCCGTGGAATGCAAGAACGGCGGCGCATACCCATTCCCAGTGAAAAGTGCCCTTTAGAAGCAGAGCCATGTAGGGGCTTCGCTTGCGAAGCCCGTCGCTGGAGCGCGGCCTTTGCTGGAGCGCGGTTATCAAGCCGGGCGTCGCAAGCGACGCCCCTGCAAAAGAGTGATACCACTTTCCACCCAGTTTCACACTTTACACCAATCCTTTTAACCACGGATTGCACGGATAAAACAGATTGCACGGATGTTTAACTCATTGAAAAACAAAGAGGTTATCTGTGTTATTCATTAAAATCCGCACAATTCGTGGTCGGCTTGGAGAGTGTTTCTTAAGAAGGTTTTTGATTAAGAAA
>JAIRTK010000199.1 GCA_031254955.1 Opitutaceae bacterium | reverse complement strand
GGGTCGCATCAATAAACAGCCATTCGAAGTCGGGGTCGGTTACGAAAGTTTCCAGCAGGCGCTCCCACAGGCCCTTGTCCCGCCAGCGGCAGAAGCGTCGCTGGGTGTTTTTCCAGTCGCCGTAATCGGGCGGCAGATCACGCCAAGGGGCGCCAGTGCGCAACTACCAGAATGCCCCGTTGATGAACTTGCGGTTGTCCTTGGCCACCCCTCCCCATTTTCCTCGCCTTCCGGGCAGATGGCCTTCCAGTAAGCTCCATGAATGATCATCCAGGTCGTATCGGTGATAGTCTGCTTCCATAGGCTTTCCCCTCTAATTCCGCTTGGTTTGCTTCGTTAAGCTAATCTTATGACGACACTCTCTAGAGACGCCGCCGCGAGGCCGGGGAGGGGACGCCGCGCGGCACGGGGTGTCTTACCCCTTTCCAATGAAAATAACTTTTTTGTTGGGGCGTCGCTTGCGACGCCCGGCTTGATGACCGTGCTTCAGCAAAGGCCGCGCACCAGCAACGGGCTTCGCAAGCGAAGCCCCTACATGGCTCTGCTTCTAAAGTGTCCTGTTCACTGGGAAAGGGTGTCGCCGCGCGGCACGGAGGGGGTCACCACGAGGCTTTGCCTTTGTGCGTGATGGTCGCGACGGTTTTGGCTTTTGCGATGAAATCCGCGTCGAACTCGACGCCCAGGCCGGGGGTTTTCGGGACGCGGATTTTGCCGCCGGTTATTTTAAAATCGGGCTTATACCACGAGGCCGGCTTTCTCGGGGCGCGCCAAGGATATTCCATGAGCGGGGTCGCGTTTGGGGTGCACGCGGCGAAATGCAGGATGTTGACCGAGGCGGGGCCGGTTTGCGTGTTGTGCGGCACGATGGCGCGGCCAAGTTTTTCCGCGATGCGCGCGACGCGTTTGGCGCGGATGAAGCCGCCGTTGTAGTTGATGTCGGGTTGCACGATGTCCATGACGCCGTTTTCGAGCATCCAGCGGAAGCGCCACAGGCTCGAATCCTGCTCGCCGCAGGCGACGGGGATTTTAAGCGCGCGGGCGACTTGTTGCGTTTCGGAAAGGTTTTCCCATGGGCACGGCTCCTCGAAAAACGCGTAGTCGAGCGACTCCATGAGCAGGCCGATTTCAATCGCTTTTTCGGGGTCGTAGGAGCCGTTGGCGTCGGCCATGAGGGAGACGCCGGGGCCGAGTTTTTCGCGGGCGAGGCGCAGGAGTTTCTCGGTGCGGCCGGGCGCGGCGTCGAGGTTGCGGCTCATGCGTCCGCCGATTTTGAATTTCACGGCTTGGGCGCCGGTCTCGGCGACGCCGCGTTCGTAGATGGCGACTTCCTCTTCGGCGGGGAGCGTGCGCGCGGAGCCGGACAGATACACGGGGATTTCGTCGCGCCAGGCGCCGCCGAGCAGTTCGCAGACGGGTTTGCGGGCGATTTTGCCGAGCATGTCGAGGAGGCTTTGTTCGACGTAGGCGACGGGGCACCAGAAGGGCAGGCCGGCGTTTTTGTAGTGGTCGCGGTAGACGGAATCGACGAGCGCCTCGATGTCGCGCGCGTCTTTGCCGATGAAGTGCGGGGCGACGAGTTTTTCAAAGATGGGGACGAATTCCGCGATTTGTTTGGTCGCGACCAGGCCTTCGGCGCCGTCGGTGGAGCGCGCGCGCACGAAATAGCCCGTGCCGCCGCGGAGGAGTTCGATTGAGGCGATGCGCGCGGGCGCCGCGATTTGCCGGGGGATGTCGAACAGGGGGTGTTCAAGGTCGCGGATGAGAGGTTGGGCGGCGTCGGCGGTGGCGGCACGGAGCGGGCGCGGCAGGGTGGCGGCGATGGCGGCGCCGCCTGCGAGGGTGATCCAGTTGCGTCGGGTGAACTTCATGGGGGGAGGAGGGATGGGAGCGAAATTAGGCGCCATGATTGGCCCGGTTTTCCAAACAGCAACCGTAATGTGTTGTGGCGCATTCACGGGCGACCCCGGCCTCTCATGCGCAGCCACGCCGGGCCATGCGGAAACTTCGATGTCTAAAACAAGCGAGTCCGCAAACTATCCACGGATTATACGGATTTACACGGATTACACGGATTACACGGATTATCATGGATTATTATGATTAAAAATCCAATCCCGGTAATCCTAAAAAATCCTGAGAGCCTGTTTCCAAAAACGACTCCATGAATGAATCGCGGAAGTGCGGAAGTGCGGAAGTGCGGAAACACGGAAAACCCTGCCTCTGTTTTTTCAGTGATTCAGCCTTTCCGCGTTTCCGCGATAAAAAAGAACGCTTGTTTTGAACAGAAGGAAACAAAGGGAACCAAGAAAACTATAAGGTGCTGTTTGCGGCCTGTTCTGAATGGCGCCAAGATAATGGTGCCAAGATAAGGGACAGGGGCGTCAAAAGCACGCTTGCGCAAGGAGGGGCGGCGTCCCGCCGCTCGACACGCGGAACGCGTGCCCGTCATGTCTCGATCTCGATGAATCCCACTCGCAAACGGGCGAGGCTTCGCCTCGTCGGGCGGCGGGACGCCGCCCCTCCTTGCGCAAGCGTCTCTCCTTTATCTTAGCGTCTTTCGGGGCTGTCCTTGATTCTGTTCCATGCCGAGTTTATTTTTGCCTCATCCTGCTATGAGGATAATCAGTCAAAGGGAAAATTGGCGGTGTTGATATACTATTAAGACAGCCTATTTTCCCTTTGGCTGATTATCCTCATAGCAGGGACGGAGTAAAATGATACCCATTCCCAATGGAAATCACCCTTTTATAGGGGCGTCGCTTGCGACGTCCGGCTTGATAACCGTGTTCCTGCAACGGGCGTGCTCCAGCAAACGGGCGTGCTCCAGCAACGGGCTTCGCAAGCGAAGCCCCTACATGGCTCTGCTTCTAGAGGGGCCTGTTCACTGGGAATGGGGATGAGGCTTTTTTTGGCGGGGGAATTCGCGGATTGCGCAAAGCGGTGCCGGCATTTTTTGCCTTGCCGTCGCATTCCTTGTGGCGCGCGGGTGTCACGGAATGCTCCCGCCGACAGACACCAGACGGTGGAAGAGCATGCGGAGCGCGCATGTGTGTCACGGAATGACAAGCTCCATGCCGAGGGCGAGCGTGGCGGGGTCTTTCAGCTTGTCGAGATTGGCGTCATGGATTTCAGGCCAGCGCGCGGCGGAGCCGTAATAGGTTTTGGCGATTTCGGAAAGCGTTTCGCCGGGCTTGACCGTGTGCACTCGCGGGGCGGCGGGCCTCGGCGCGGGCGCGGCGGGCCTCGGGCGGGAGGGGGCACTGCGCGTAGAGACGGCTTCCGGCGGCGACAGGGCGGCGGCGGCTGACTGGGCGGGGGCGGCGACGGCTGACTGGGCAACGGCGGCAGACGGGGCGGGGGCAGCGGGGGCGATGGCGGCAGGCGAGGCGTCGGCGGCGGATGGGGCAATGGCGGCGGACGGGGTGGCGGCGAGTGCGGCAGCGGCGGACGGGATGGCGGCAACGGATGCAGTGGCCGCGGCGGCAGACTGGGCGGGGGCGGCGGGCGGGGTGGCGGGGGGCGGGGCGGGGTGTTGGGCGGGGCGCGTTTTCAGGGTCTCGTTTTCGGCGGCGAGCGCGGCGGCGGTTTGGCGGAGTTGCGCGAGTTGGGTTTGAGTCGAGTTTTGGGCGGCGGCGAACTCGGCGCGGGTTTTTTCGCTGTCGGTTTGCAGGGAGCGGAGTTCGGCGCGGAGGGTGTGCAGTTCGGCTTGGGCGGTTTCAACGGCTACGGTGGCTTCGGCGAGGCGCGCGCGGGTTTTTTCATGCTCGGCGCGGGCGGTTTCATGTTCGTCCGTGGCGGCGCCGGCTTGGGTGCGTTTTTTTTCCAGTTCTTCCCGCGCGGTTTTTAACTCGGCTTGCGCGGTTTCGATTTTCGTTTGCGCGGTTTTCAGTTCCGTGTCCGTGTTTTTCAGTTCCGCGTTCGCGGTTTTGAGTTTCGCGTTCGCGGTTTCCAGTTCTGTTTGCGCGGTTTTGAGTTCCGCGCGTGTGGTTTCCAGTTCCGCGTGCTTGGTTTTCAATTGCGCACGCGTGGTTTCCCTTTCCGTTTGCGCGGTGTTGAGTTTCGCGTTCGCGGTTTCCAGTTCTGTTTGCGCGGTTTTGAGTTCTGTTTGCGCGGTGTTCAGTTCCGCGCGTGTGGTTTCCTGTTCCGAGTGCTTGGTTTTCAATTGCGCACGCGTGGTTTCCAGTTCCGTTTGCGCGGCGGCGAGGGCGGTTTTGGCGGCGGCGAGGTCGGCTTGGGTGGCGGCGAGGGTGGCTTGGGTGGCGGCGAGGGCGGCGGAATGGGTTTGGGCGGCGGCGGCGGATTGTTGTTCAAGGCGGGTGTTTTTGGCTTGTTCGTCTTCAA
>JAIRTK010000130.1 GCA_031254955.1 Opitutaceae bacterium | reverse complement strand
CCCCCCCCCCCCCCCGATTTATATATTGCTGCATTTTATTAACATGCGGGATAATATGTTCCGGGGCCATCCGCGCCGCCGGGCAGGGCTCGCTGTCCGGCTTTGTGACGAATGCCGCCACAAAGAATTTTCTTGAAGGCGCGACGATTTCAATTCCGGCCCTTCATGCATCCACCTTTTCGGATGAGACAGGCTGGTATCAGTTGTCCGATATTCCCTCCGGGAATCATATCGTTGTTGTTTCATACACCGGATTGGATGAAATGCAAAAGTCGGTTGCCATCGACGACGGGCGGATGGCAACGCTGAATTTCGACCTCACGAGCACGGTTTACTTGCTTGAATCCTTCACGGTCAGTGGCGAACGCGAGGGAAACGCCCGCGCGCTCACCACGCAGAGAAACGCGGACAGCATAAAACACGTTGTGGCGATGGACGCCTTTGGCAATCTCGCCAATGACAACGCCGGCGAACTGCTCCGGCTCCTTCCCGGCATCGCTGGCGACACCGACATGGACGGCAACATAAACGTCATCTCCATCAGGGGGGCGGGAGCCGGCATGGATTCCGTCACGGTGGACGGGAATGACGCGATGACCAATGGAAACGGGCGCTCTTTCCAATTTCGCGCCATGTCCGGGGCGATGTTTTCCGAAATAGAGGTCACCAAGGCGCCCACGCCTGACATGTCCGCTGATTCCTTCGGCGGGGCCATCAACATGAAATCCGCCTCGCCCCTCAACATGAGGGACAAGCGGCGCGTCAATTATAAAATGTCGCTGCGCTGGTCTCCATACTGGATCGACAATGTGCCTCTCGCCCACAAACACCCTTTGCACCCGACGATCTCCATGTCGTGGCAGGAGGTGCTCGGGGTTTTCGGCGGACGCCGAAACCTCGGGATGAGGCTCAATCTTTTCTATAGTGAGAATGCAAGCGGCGGATACACGAGTTCCTACGCCCGCCAGGACACGACCAGCAGCAATGCCTATGTTTACAGCCATGCGGAACGGGATGCCTACAATAACACCAAGCAAAGCAGCGCCTCCCTTCGTTTTGATTATAAACTGTCCCCCGCGACGACTTTTTACATTAACACGCTTTATAATCAGGACGACCAGCCCTTCAACCGGCAATATCTGGCGAGGATGGCCACCAATGAGGACGGGCGCAGCATCGCGGACGGCCACACCGCGACCTTCACCGAGGCGCTTCCGGCGAACGGCTCGACCTACGCGTTGGATTCCAGATGGCTGGGCCTGATTGACCGACAGGCCAACCTGAGCGGCGGGGGATTGCATAAGTATGGGCATCTGAACATTGATTATAATATAGGCTATGCGGAGAGTCATTCCCGCCTGAATGTTGGCAACCACAACGGGCGCGAGGGCGGCGGAACGCTCACGCTGGTGGCCAGGGGCGTGGGCTGGGCGCTTGACCGGAGCGCGTCCGAATCGTATCCGGCTTTCATCCAGACCGCCGGCCCCGACATATCGGACCCCGGCGTCTATGCCAACCCGACGCTGACCCGGCGGGACGAACCCACCGATATCAAAAACATATCCGGCAAGTTTAATTTCAGATTCAAGGTGCCGAGTGCATGGCCGTCGTTTATAAAAGCCGGGCTGAACTTTCGACGGCGTAATTACAAACACCGCGAGGACGCCCGCAGATGGAGATTCAACGGCGGCGCCGACAGCCTTGCCGAAATGGCCGGCAACACCCGTCTGCACCTTTCGGTGGAGGATCGATTGGGAAAACAACTCCCCTTTATCGACGGCAGCGTCGCATGGCGGCATGTGCTGGATAATCCCGGCCTGTGGGCGGAGGACTTGTATTACGCCGGGCAGAAAAAATACGAGGGAAACATCGACGTGACCGAGGGGGTTTATTCGAGCTATATGCAGGCCACGGTCAACATTGGCAAGCTGAAGCTGCTGGGCGGGATGCGCTACGAATTTACCAAGACCGACGCGGAAGTCTATTACAAGGCCGCGGACGCCGATCTTTCAACCGCCGCCGAGAAAGCATTGGACCCCTTGGGCGCGGCCCGCAACGATTGGGCCAATTATCAGCAAAACAAAGGCTCCTACGGCACCTGGTTTCCCGGCGCCCATCTCCTGTATAAAATCGGGCGAGGCTTGCAGGCGCGGGCAAGCTGGTCCAATGGCATGCGACGGCCAGGTTTCGGGACCATGACCCCTTCCATCAGCGTGAATGCCGACCTGGAGCGCCTGACCGTCGGCAATCCTGGACTAAAACCTCAAAAAAGCGAGAATTGGGATGCGGGCATCGAATACTATTTCGAGCCTGTCGGGCAGATTTCAGCCAACGTGTTTCGCAAGAACCTGACCGATTTTTTTGTATGGGGCGGCAACGGAACCGTCCCCGAGGGGGCCGACAATGGCTATGGTGGCGACTACGCCGGTTACGAGATCTACACCCGGTTCAACGGCGGCTCGGCCAGAATCGAGGGGCTGGAGCTTTCCTATCAGCAACGGCTGACTTTTCTACCCAAGCCGTTTTCGAGCCTGAGCGTCTTTGCAAACTACACCCGGTTGCGCACCGAGGGAAATTACGGCAGGACGGACGCGGAGCAGGCGGCGCGATCCACGACGGAGGTCGTGGGCTTTGTCCCCAAATCGGGGAACGCGGGGTTGGGTTACGGTTATCGGGGATTTCATGTGAGCATGAAATATAATTACACCGGGCGCAGTCTGGATGCCTACAACGCGAGCACTGGATTGTTGCGTTATAGCGCCCCCCGGAATACCGTGGACGCAAGCGTTTCTTATGCGACAGGACGAGGGATGACTATTTTTTGCGATATTCGCAATATCACCAATTCGACGCGGGACAGAGCGTTTTTGTCCGGCCTGGCATCGAGTTATCACTATTTCACCAGCATCAACTTCGGAATCAAAGGCCGATTCTAGCCATCAAAACGTCATTCAACATCATGAACAAAACAATCGTGAATTATTGTCTATTTATGCGTGGTCTCATGGCACTCATGGGATTGCTTGTGTCCGCGGGAGGCGTGGGGGCGCATACCACCACGGGAACCCTTTATTGGGATCCATCCCAGTCTGGAACATCCTCCGTCGGCGGTTCCGGAACATGGTCCACAAGCAATTGGCTTGACGGCCCGACCTCCCTGACCTGGGTGGGCGGAAGCAACGGCACGATCAAGACCCATAGCGATATTCATTTCGGCGGCGAAGGGCAGGCCGCCGGGTCGCCTTACGATTTGGTTTTGGACATGGAACAACTCTCAACCGCGACGCAAGGTGCCAGCGCCACCAACCTTTCCCAAATCAATCTGCGTTTTCATGGAGACTATACAATGACATCATCCGCTGCCGATGGCACGGTGCTGGCGGCGGACGGCGTCAACGACAATGTGATGATGCAGGTGCTGGTGGACGGCGGGAAATCGCTTGCGATTGACGGCTCCCGGTCTCCCATCACATTCAGGTCGGGTGTGAATGCCGCGGGCACTCCCGATTATCCCGTGGCAACCATCCGAATGGCCGGCGGCGGCACGATTTCCATGACAGGAAGCGTTGCCTTGGTGCAAAACCACCGTTCGCGTGTCGCCTTTGGGGATGTCGATGATGTCCACGCGACCACGGTCAACCTGAACGGCCCCGATGTGTCGATATCATCATATCGTTTGTGGATTGATCACGCCGTGGTTAATATCAATGGGGCATTCCTTGACCTGAAAGCCCAGACCGGGGCTGACGCCCTGTGGCCGGCCTTGGTGATAGGCGGGGCAAAGGACACAGGGGCGGTCGCCGCGCCTTCCATCTTTAATATAAACAGCGGAACAGTGGTGGCTCTTGCGTATTCCAGCACGGCTTATACCGGCGTCCAATTCACCACCTTCACCAATTCCGGGAAAAGCAGCGCGGCGGACGCGCCGGGCGGGAGTTTGTGGTTGAATGGTGGAAATTTTATCGCATCGGACATAAGCGTCCCGGCCTATACATTGGGCACGCAGAACGCGCAGCTTGTATTCAACGGGGGGACGCTGACCGTTTCAGGATCGGCAAACACGACGGCCATACGCGACTTTCATCTGGATAATTTTATCAACGGATTCAAGGGCACCGAGACCAATCGCGTATTCATTGCCGCGGACGGGGCGGTGATTGACACGGGGGAAATCACCGGGCTGGCCGCCAACATCCGTTCCACGATAAGCGGCTCGGGCAACTTCATCATGCTCGGAGCCAACACCCTTTTGTTTTCCGCGACCCATGCCTACACCGGCACGACCACTGTTTCCTCCGGCACGCTCAGGCTCGGCATGGCCGATGCCATTGCCGCCAGCGGCGCGGTGGTTGTCTCCGGGGAGGCCGTGCTTGATTCGGACGGAATCAGCCAAAAGCTGCAAAACATCGAAGGCTCCGGCACGCTCCGCCTCGGTTCCGGAGTGCTGACCGTGGAGAACACTGCCGACACCGTGTTTGCCGGCGAGATTTCCAACACCGGCGGATTGGTCAAGACGGGGAGCGCCACGCTTACGCTTTCAGGAAGTCCCGGCTATGATGGCGGCATCACCATCAACAGCGGCGCGCTCGCCTTGGATGAGGCCCATGATCGCACCTACGACGGCATGCTTGCAGGTTCGGGCACTTTTATAAAAACAGGCGCGAACATGCTCACACTTGGCGGAGGCAATCAGGCTTTTGCGGGACTGATGCGCATCGAGGCGGGACGGCTCCAGCTTGCAGACAGCCTGCCCGACGGCGCCATCGTGGTGGGTGACGCGACGTTTCTTGGCTCGGGCACGGTGGCCGCGCTCACGGCGGCGGCGGGTTCCGTCATCCAGATTGGCGGCGACACTTCGCATGGCCCGGAGGATGCAAAAATCCTCACCGTCACCGGCGCGTTCAACGCCGCCAATGCCCGGATCAAGTTTGACTTGTTCGGCTCCGGCACAAGCGACCGGCTCAATGCCGGCTCGCTGGTGAACGGCGGCGGCAATATCATCGACATCGCCCTGTTCGCGAGCGGGACTTATAATCTGGGGGCCGGCATCGGTGGCTTGGATGGCGCGGCGATTTATGCGGGCGATGTCCTTTTGTCGGCGGGCGGTCGCCGCACCGCGGCCCTTGCGGACAAAGGCGCCTATCTGGAGCTTGTCACCGAGGAAGGGGCAAGCGCCGCGCTGGAATGGTCCGGCGCTCTCAATGCGAAGTGGAACCCATCCGGCTCCAACTGGAGCGGGATTGCGGACGGAATATTTATTGAAGGAGACAAAGTGACTTTCAACGATGGCTCCAGCGTGCGCGATGTGCAGGTCGAGGCGGCGGTCGTGGCCTCCGACATGCTTGTCAACACCACCGGCACCTATGTGTTTACCGGCTCGGCAATCACCACGGATGCGGACAGCGTGAAGAAGAACGCGTTTTCCGCCGAAGGCAAACTGACGAAGCAAGGCACCGGCGTGCTCGTGCTCAACAACGGTTCCAACAACTTCAAGGGCGGCGTCGCCCTCGCCGCGGGTGTGATTGAACTCGGCGCGGGCGCGTCATTCGGCGGTGGCACGCTCGCCGCGACCGGGGCGGATGTGACGTTGCGCGCGGGCGGTGACACCGCGATGGAGGCTGCCATCGACCTCTCGACAAACGGACTCATCATCGATGCGGGGGCGCACATCCTGACGCTCAACGGCACGGTCAGCGGCGCGAACAAACTGGTCAAGACAGGCGCGGGCACGCTCGTGCTCGCCGCGGCCAACACCCACGCGGGCGTCGCTCTCGGCGCCGGCGTGGTGGCGGTCGCGCACAACGACGCCCTCGGCGCGACCCTTTCCGCCACGGGCGGCGACGCCACCGTGCGGATTGCCGCCTCCGGGCTTGATATTGGCGCTTCGATTGACCTTGCGGACAAGGGGATCGCCATTGATAGCGGCACGTATTCGGCCACGTGGTCGGGCACGCTCACCGGCGCGAGCACGCTGCTCAAATCCGGCGGCGGCACGCTCACGCTTTCCGCCGCCAATGCGGGATTCACCGGCACGCTTGCCCTCAACGAGGGCGCCGTGCGCGTCGCGGACTTCGCGGCGCTCGGCGCCTCCACCCTCGCCGGCGCGGGCACGCTCGACCTCGACATGACGGGCGACATCAACCTCCACGGACTTTCGGTCTCGAACTTCGCCGGCGTCGTCGCCGTGAATGCCGGCGCCGATGTCACGCTCGACGCGGGCGTCGGCATCGCCCTGTCCGCCGCATCCCTGCGTCTCAACACCGGCGCGACCGGCACGGTGGCCGCCGCCACTTCGCTCGGCGGTCTCGACCTCAACGGAGGCTTTATAAAAATCGACATGAATGACGCGGGCACGGCGCCGGAAAACCTGCTCGCCGTCGGCCATCTCACCGTGACCTCCGGCACCGTCGCGCTTGACATTGATGTTTCCGGTGCCGGCGAGCTTATCAATCCCGCGCCGACGCCTCCCAGCATTTTTGACCAGAGCATGATGACCGCCACGAAACTCATCGCAGCGGATACGGTCACCGGCTCGGGAGTGCGAATCGCGCTCGTGGACATGAATGGCGCCGCTTTCCCGACACCGGTTCCTGCCACGCTCAAGGATCAGGCGGGGGAGGTTGTCGGCACGGTTGATTACAGCCATATCGCGATCGGCGGCGGCGATGGTCTCTATCTCGGCACCGGCATCACCGCCATCGAGATCAACGCGGGGAAAACACTGCTGCTCGACAACGCCATCTCCAACGGCTCGACCTTGGGCGCGGACATCGGTGGCGCCGGAGGCGTCGAGATTCGGGCGACCGGCACGATCACCTTGTCCGGAAGCAACAATTTCAGGGGCGCGGCCAGCCTGGCGCAGGGTGCGTTGCTTGGGACAAAGGCCAACGTCCTCGGCGATGCCAGCTCGGTCGCGCTCGCGCAAAACACCGCTTTCGACACCGGTGGATTTGACCAGTCGCTGCGCAACCTGTCCGGCGAGGGCGCGATCACGCTCGGCGGCGCGACGCTCACGGTCGAGACCACCACGAGCAGCACGTTCAACGGCGGCATCGCCGCGACCGCCGGAAGCCGTTTGGTGAAGCAAGGCGCGGCGCCGCTCACGCTTGGCGGTGACAATTCGTTTTCCAGTCTGGAAGTGCGGGCGGGTGACATCCGTGCGACACATGGCCGCGCTGTTGGCGCCGGCCCGGTCTCGCTGCCCGCGACCAGTACACTCACGTTTGACGGCGCGGAGGACATCGCGCTTACCGCCGGGGTGACGGGTGGCGGCAGGCTCGCGTTTAACAACAGCCGCGGCACGCTGGGCGGCGGGAATCAGGTCGCATCGATCACGCTTGCGGATAACTCCTTCATAACGCTCGCCCACGCCGGCGCGCTGGGCGGAAACAACGCCGTGGTAAGCGTGAACTCCGGCGCCACTCTCGATATTGCGACCTTCGCCATCACCGCCGGCACGGTGGCCGTGGACGGCGGAGTGCTGCGTTTTGGCGAACCCGGCAGGCTCGCCGTGCAAACCCTCTCTTTTGCCAACGGTGCCGCGCTCGGTCTGAGCGGGCCGCTGACCTCCGCGACTTACGAGGTCGCCGTCGCCACCAACCCGATCACCGGACTTCCCGGCACCGTGAGCAGCCCCGACGGGCGTTTGAGCGTGAGGAAGGACTCCACGGGCAAGAAACTCCTCGCCTCGGTCATCAATCAGTCCGCCATGCCGTCCTACGAAATCGGTGCCAATTTTGACGCGATGATCGCATCCATGAACACCATCAACGCCCGCATGACCGACAACCTTTACGCGCCTGTGATTGAGCGCAAACAGTCCGACATGTGGCTCGCCGGCGTGGGCAACTTCGCGGACTATGAACAGGAATACGGCCAAATCGGGCACACCGAGGAAATCCACGGCGCCGTTGCCGGCTACGACACCGTGCTGGCCAAGCGGTATTTGGTTGGCGGATACATATCGCTCGGGCGGGGGACGGTGCGCACGGACAATGATTCCGGCACCGACAGCAGCTTCCAGTTTGCCGGACTCTACGGCGCCGCGCTTTGGGGACGGCTCGGGCTTGGCGCAAACATCGGGATCGGCGGCGTCCATTCCGAAAGCAGTCGTGACGAGATTGCCGGCCGTGCCACTGGCAAATACGATTCGGTGTTTTTTGGCGGAAACTTGGAACTGAGCTATATGCTGGCGAAATGGGATGGCGGCTGTTTCCGGCCTGCGACCAGGATTTATTGCATGGACGTGTCGATGGACGACTACAGTGAATCCGGGCCGGGGGCGGTTAAAGTTGCCGGATTCAGCCAAACCGTCATGCAAACTTTCGTCAGCCTGAACGCGACGCAATCGTTCGCCGCGCCTTGGGGCTGGGCCTGCGCGGCGGATTTTTCACTCAGTTGGCGCCATACCGCCAGCGGAGCATCATCCATGTTTGATGTCGCCCTGCTTGACGACCCGAACTATTGGATAAAATGCCAGTCGGACGGTTATATGAAAGGCGGCGTGATCGTCGGACTCGGCCTTCGCGCCGCGGTTTCCCGGATATCCACTATTGGTTTCAACTACAACTATGAGGCCGCGCAGAGTCTTGTCCGGCACACTATCAGCGCGACCTTGCGCTGGATGTGGTGACAGAGGACGGGGCGGGAGAGGGGGCGATCTCCGCCATTTCCCCATCACATTATTCCAGTCATGACATGTAATATACCTGTCCTGTCAGGAATTTGGCAATCTGGATAGTTTTGCCCTTGGCTGATTCCGGAGCGAGGCGAATTTTCAGCGCAGTCTCCGACACAACCCGCCCGCCTCCCCTTCCCGCAAATCCATGAGTCCCATCCGCCCCATCCTCGCCGCGCTTGCCCTCGCCACTGCCGCCCTCGCCCTTGCCGCCCGCGCCACTGCCGCCTCCGCCGCCGCCCCCGCGCCGCGCGACATCCTCGCCTCCGCCTTCGCCGTCTGGCACATGGACGCCGCCAACCGCCCCGCCGCCGCCTCGCCCGCCGTCAACGGACGCGTCGCCCTTGGCCGCCCTCTCGCCGCCGCCGACCGCGCCGCCTCGCTCGCCCGTGGCGGCGACGGCCTTGCCGCGCGCTTCGACGGCGGCCACCTCGACGCCGGCCCCGCCTTCCAGCCGCGCGGCGACCAGCTCACCCTGCTCCTCCGCGTCAAGCCCGACGCCGCCCGCCTGCCCAACGGCGAACTCTTCTGCAAACGCCAAGGCCACGACAAAACCACCTTCAACCTCTACTCCAACACCGGCGCCCTCGGCTTCGAATTCTGCACCGAAAACGCCCCGCGCCTCGCCGCCAGCATCCGCGCCCCCGCCGACGCCCTCGCCGCCGGCGCGTGGCACGACATCATCGCCCGCTACGACGGGCGACGAGTCACCCTCTTCATCAACGGCCTCGCCGCCGCCAGCGCCCCCGTCGCTGGACGCCTCGCCGAAAACACCCAGCCCATCCTCATCGGCAAAAACCTGCGCGGCGAAATCGACCACGCCGCCCTCTGGTCCCGCGCCCTCTCCGACGGCGAAATCGCCGCCCTCTCCGGCGGCGCGTCCGCTGTCGCCGCCGCCGTCGCCGATCCCGCCCGCCGCGCGAAAATCGAGGCCGTCACCGGCAAGGACGGCCTCACCACTGTTGACCAACTCCGCGCCGCCCGCGACCTCCGCGCCAAACTCGCCGCCGACCCGCACCGCCCCCGCTACCACCTCATGCCCCCCGATGGTTTCTGGAACGACATCAACGGCACCCTCTTCCACAAAGGCCGCTACCACGTCATGTTCCTCGGACGCCAGGCCCCCGACGCCGCCACCGTCCTCGCCGGCGCCGACAACGACCGCCCGCGCGAAATCTGGCTCCACGCCTCCAGCGCCGACCTCGTCCACTGGATTCACCACCCGCCCGCCGTCGCCCCCGTCTTCGACGGCACCATGCCTCGCGGCATTTACAGCGGCGACGCAATCAACGACGCCCCCACGCCCACCCTCATCTATCACGTCCCCAACCTCGGCACCTGCATCTCCACCGCCGCCGACCCCGACGACCCCGAGTTGATAAAATGGACGCCGCACCCGAAAAACCCCGTCATCCCGTATAATAATCAACCGCCCGAAGTCCGCGTCTTCGACCCCTGCGCCTGGCGCGAACCCGACGGCACCTACTACGCCCTCGTCGGCAACACCAACAAAACCCCCGGCTACGAGGGCGACAGCAGCAGCTTGTATAAATCGCGCGACTTGATCAACTGGGAGTATCGCGGCCCGTTTTATAAATCCGACCGCAAGTGGACTCCCGAATACTCCGACGCCGCCTGCCCCGACTTCTTCCCCATCGGCAACGGCAGGCACATGCTCGTCATGCACTGCCACCGCCCGCAAAACAAACTTCATTATTACATCGGCGTCTGGGACCGCGCCGCCGAGAAATTCCTCCCCGAGCGCCACGGCTGGATGAGTTGGCCCGGCGGCAGCATCTGCGCCCCCGAAACCCTCCTCGACGGCAAGGGCCGCCGCGTCTTCTGGGGCTGGGTTTATGGCCACCGCACCAGCGACGCCTGGGCCTCCCTCGCCTCGCTCCCGCGCATCCTCTCGCTTTTCCCCGACAACACCCTCCGCATCCAGCCCGCGCCCGAACTGGAAATCCTCCGCCACGACGAGCGCGCCTTTGACAATATAAAAGTCAACGGCTCGGCGCCGCTGGCGGGCGTCGCCGGCGACACCCTCGAAATCCGCGCGAAAATCCTCCCCGGCAAAACCGGCAAATTCGGCCTCATCGTCCGCCAGACTCCCGACGGCGCCGAGCAACTCCCCATCTGGATCGACCTCGACAGGCAAACGCTCTCCACCGACATGTCCAAGTCCACCCTCGACCCGAAAATCCGCTACGCCACCGCGAGCGCCAGCCGCCCCGAGTGGAAAAAATTGACGGAAGCCGGGCGTTACACCACCAGCCAGACCGCCCCGCTTGAGGGCATCGCCAAGGGCGAGCCGGTGGACCTCCGCGTCTTTATAGACAAAAGCATTGTGGAAATCTTCGTGAACGACCGCCAATGCCTCACCCAGCGCGTCTATCCCACCCGCCCCGACGCGAAAAACATCACCCTCACCGCCAACGGCGCCGTCACCTTCGAAAAACTCCAGGTCTGGAACATGCACCCGACCCAATAAAACAACCCCATGATTTAATCGCGGAATCACAAAATCACGGAAGCGTGGAAACACGAAAACAAACCCATTTCCTTTTTTTTCCGTATTTCCGTCCCTCCGTGCTTCCGTGATTAAAAAAACAAACCATGAAACTGTCCATAAATCATACCCTTTCCCGACGAAATTTTGCCCTCAAGGCAGGGCTGCCTCGCCGAAGCCTCCTTGCCGGCACTGCCTCCCTGCCGTCGCTCCCGCGCCTGCACGACGCCGGCCCGCGCAACCTCAGTGAATAAAACCTCCCTTTTTTATGACCTCCGAAAAACCAAACTCCTCGCCCAACGCCTACCTGCTGCGTTGCTCCCTCGTGGCCGCGCTCGGCGGACTCCTCTTCGGCTTCGACACCTGCGTCATCTCCGGCGCGCAGGACCAGTTGAAAACATTGTTCAGCCTCTCCGGCGGCGAACAGGGCTTCATGACCGCCTCGGCGCTCATCGGCACCATCGTCGGCTGCCTCATCGCCGGCAAGCCCGGCGACCTCTACGGACGCCGCCGCTGCCTCGTGATTTCCGCCGTCCTGTTTTTTGTCTCCGCCATCGGCTGCGGGCTGGCGTGGGATTTCTGGTCGCTGGTGATTTTCCGCGTCATCGGCGGCGTGGGCATCGGCGGCTCGACCGTGATCTGCCCGATGTATCTGGCCGAAATCGCGCCGGCGAAATGGCGCGGGCGGCTCGGCGCGTTTTTCCAGTTCAACATCGTGCTCGGCATCCTCGTCGCGTTTTTGTCGAACTACCTCATCGGCCTCGCGGACACCGGCGCGCTGGAGTGGCGCTGGAAACTCGGCGTGGAGGCGGCGCCGGCGCTGGCGTTCTGGCTGCTGCTCGGCGCGATTCCCGAAAGCCCGCGCTGGCTGGTGATGCGCGGGCGCGACGCCGAGGCGGAGACCATCTTTGCGCAAACCGGCGCCGGCGCCGGCGGTGACGCCGCCGCCCAGGTCGCCGCCGTGCGCGCCTCGCTTCGCGCCGCAAGCGCGGACGCCGCCGCGGGCCGCGCCGAGCCGCTGTTCCAGAAAAAATACGCGCTGCCTGTTTTCCTCGCGTTCTCGGTGGCGTTTTTCAACCAGATGGACGGCATCAACGCGCTGTTGTATTATTTGAACCCCATCTTCACCATGGCGGGCTTCACCAAGGTCTCCGGCGACCTGCAATCGGTCGTCATCGGCGCGGCCAATTTGATATTCACGATGCTCGGCATGGTGATCATAGACAAGGTCGGGCGCAGGCCGCTGCTGCTCGCGTGCGCCGCCGGCACCGGCGCCGCGCTGCTCGGCGTGGCGTGGATTTTCACCGTCAACCAGCACCAGGGCGCGCTGGTGTGGCTGCTGATTGGCTACATCGCCTGCCACGCCTTCGGGCAGGGCGCGGTGATCTGGGTGTATATAAGCGAGATATTTCCCAACGCCGTCCGCGCAAAAGGCCAGACGCTGGGCAGCGCGACGCACTGGGTTTTCGCCGCCGCGATCTCATGGCTGTTCCCGGTCTTCGCCAAGGACGCCGGCGCGCCGGGCGCGGGCGTGCCGTTTTATTTCTTCGCCGCCATGATGCTCGTGCAAATCGCCGTCGTCCTGCGCTGGTTCCCGGAAACCAAGGGCGTCCCGCTG
This sequence comes from Opitutaceae bacterium, assembly GCA_031254955.1. Taxonomy (GTDB): domain Bacteria; phylum Verrucomicrobiota; class Verrucomicrobiia; order Opitutales; family Opitutaceae; genus Termitidicoccus. The sequence goes on along the minus strand of JAIRTK010000130.1, from coordinate 613 downwards.
GAAGAAATGCAGTCGCGCCTGACAGCCCGGCAAAACCAGCCGCCAAAATAAACGAATCAGTATTTTGAACAGAAAAAAACAAAGGGAACCAAAAAAACCATAAAGACGTATTTCTTCTGTTCAACAAACCCGAGCCATGAAAAACTCACGCAAAGTCGCGGAGACGCAAACGCTGCTTACGTAGCGCAGGTTTCCAAACCTGCTGACGGGCCGAAGGCCCGCCCTCCCTCCCTGAAGCAGACTCGGAAGTCTGCGTTACGACAGAGGCAGCGCGTAACCTCAATGATTAAAACATCCTCTCCGCGCCTCCGCGTGAGAATAAACCATAACACCAATCGCCAGAACATAAAAACCCTTCACGCCCCCGCAAAATCCTCAGCGATTCTTTTAATGTTTCACCTGCCCGCAGACCACACAAGTCTCATAAATTGTCATTAATGAAAATCTGCGGTAATCTGTGTAATCTGTGGACAATAAACCGAACCATGAAAAACTCACGCAAAGTCGCGGAGACGCAAAGAAAACCTCTTTTATTAACTGATGTTATGCGCTGCTTGCGTAGCGCAGGTTTCCAAACCTGCTGACGGGCCGAAGGCCCGCCCTCCCGTCCGCC
>JAIRTK010000063.1 GCA_031254955.1 Opitutaceae bacterium | reverse complement strand
GCGACCAGCTCTTAGCCGTGAGTGACGAGCGTAGCGAGGAACCCACGGTTTGCGGTGGGTTTAAAAACAAGCCCTGAAGGGGCGGCAGCGTGGGATGCGGCGAGAGGCAAACAAGCAGGCGGACGCCGCTGCCGCCCTTCCTAGGCTGGAAACACGAGCCGCCGACCCGTAGGGCCTGACCTTGTGTCAGGCCGCGCTCGTCGCCCCTCCGGGGCTGAAACGCCAACCGCTGTCTCCGCTCCACGGACACGCGTTGTAAAATCCATTCAAAATAGCGAGGAACCGTTTTTGTTAACTGATACCCTTTCCTAGTGAACATGCCCCTTTAAAAGCAGAGCCATGTAGGGGCTTCGCTTGCGAAGCCCGTTGCTGGAGCACGGCCTTTGCTGGAGCACGGTTATCAAGCCGGGCGGCGCAAGCGACGCCCCGGCAAAAGAGTGATTTTCATTGGGAATGGGGATGAGGTAACGCAGACGTCCCAGTCTGTTTGGCTTGGGCGGCGCGGAGCGCCGTCGAGCAGGTTGGGAAACCTGCGTTACGAAAAGGCATTAGCGGGCAGGGAGGTTCCGCCGTTTCGAGCGAAGCGAGAAGCCTGACAACTGTCGCGACTTTCCCCGGCAAACGCCGACGGTCTCGGCGAGACCTCCCTACCCTAAGGACACAATCTCGTCGGGAAAGGGTATCATACCCTTTGCGAATGAAAATCACACTTCAGGTAGGGCGAGGCGTCCCGCCGAGCCGCGAGCGGTTCACACGGCTCGGCGGGACGCCTCGCCCGACCGTTAACGGCTTCCATTGTGTGAGTTTCATTAGGAAAAAGGGTATCATACGCTCCGCGTCTCCGCGTCTCTGCGTGAGAACACCCCTTCCCCGCGCTTCCTCCTCCTCCGCGCTCTCTACTTCCCCGCGCTCCCTCCTGCCAAGCGCTCCGTGCACTCCGAGCCTTCTCCGCCCTCCGCGCCCTTCGGCTGGTCAACTTCGTTGTCTCGGAGGCCAGCGGCGTTCCTTTTCCACCTCGTCGGGGTTTCTTGGGCCAACGTCCGCAGCCAGCTTTACAGCCTTTTCCACCCCGCCGGGTTTCCGCCCCGTCGGATTACCCGCCGAGAACGGAGATGAAGTAGCCGGCGGCCACCGCCGTGCCGATTACGCCGGCGACGTTCGGTCCCATCGCGTGCATGAGCAGGAAGTTGCTCCTGTCATACTCCTGGCCGACGACCTGCGACACGCGCGCGGCCATCGGCACCGCCGACACTCCGGCCGAGCCGATGAGCGGGTTGATGGGGTTTTTGCGGCTGAAGAAATTCATCGCCTTCGCGACCATCACGCCGGCGGCGGTGGAAAACGCAAAGGCCACGACGCCGAGGGAGATGATCTTGAGCGTCTGCGGGGCGAGGAAGCTTTCGGCGTTCATCGTGATGCCGACGCTGGTGCCCAGAAAGATGGTGATGACGTTGATGATTTCGTTTTGCGCCGACTTCACCAGGCGTTCGGTGACGCCGCACTCGCGCAAGAAATTGCCCAGCATGAGCATGCCGATGAGCGCGGAGGCGTCGGGCACGAGCAGCACGCACACGATCATCACGACGACGGCAAAAATGAGCTTCTCGAGTTTCGAGACAGGCCGCAGCGCCTTCATGCGGATGCGCCGTTCCTTGTCGGTGGTGAGCAATTTCATGATAGGCGGCTGGATCAGCGGCACCAGCGACATGTAGGTGTAGGCCGCGACCGCGACCGCGCCGAGCAGCTCGGGCGCGAGTTTGTTGGTGACAAAGATGGAGGTCGGGCCGTCCGCGCCGCCGATGATGCCGATGGAGGCGCATTGTTTGGCCGTGAAGCCCAGGAAGCCCGCGCCCATGAAGGTGATAAAAAGCCCGAGCTGCGCCGCCGCGCCGAGCAGGAGCGTGCGCGGCATGGCGATGAGCGGGCCAAAGTCGGTCAGCGCGCCGACGCCGAGGAAGATGAGCGGCGGGAAGATTTCGAGTTTGATGCCTTGCGAAATGAAGTCGTAAAGCCCGCCGTGCAGGCGCTCGATTTTGAGGGCGAGGCTCGTTGGTTCCCGCGCCGGGCGCTCCCCGCCGTCCGTCGGCGCGACGGTGGCCGGCCCGGCGGCGGTCTCGGCGCCGGGGATGATTTGCCCGTGCGCCTCGAACGTGGCGGTCTCATACACGTTGCCCGGCTTCATCTCGCTGGTGAGCACGCCCTTGGTCGGGAGGTTGGCGAGCAGCGCGCCGAAGGCGATGGGCACGAGCAGCAGCGGCTCGAAGCCTTTCGCCACCGCAAGATAAAAGAGCAGCGCCACGACCGCCCACATGACGGCCATTTTCCAAGTGAGGAGCCCGAAGCCCGTCGTGCCGAAGTAATTCGCGAGGCCTTGCCAAAGATCAGTAAGCATATCCGTGATGGGTTGAGGGTTGGGAGGAGGTCAACGGACTTTATGGGAGGAAAAAATATGCCGGCGGCCTTCGAGCGCCCAATCGGCGGTGTGTTTGGGGACGCTGATGTTGACGACGCGGAGGGGTTGTTCGGGAAGCATCTGGTGCACGGAGGCGGTGATCACGGCCACGACCGCCGCCGACGTGCCGGCGTCCGCCGGCGCCATCGGCGTCACCGTCGCGCGGGCCGGCTGGCCGGCGTGTTTGGCCGCGGCGGCTTTTTTGAACACGCGACCGATGATTTCCAGCAGCATCCAGATGCTGCCCAGCGCGATAAAGACAATGATCAGCCCCGTAAGCTGAAATCCGATGGATTGGGAGAGGGAGGGGAAATCCGGCAGTCGCGCGAAAACCGGCGCTGGGCATGGGCAGAGGCTTGTCATCATGATTGAGCGGGAGGATTGAGGTTGCTGGCCGTGCTTGGGAAGGCGTCAACGGGCGGGAGCCGCCAAGCAAGAGAACATTAGTGATGGAAATCGTGGAAACACCTCCGCATGTCAATATCATGCGGCTGGGGATGCCCTGAAAACAAGCCCTTTGGGGAAACGCCCTGCCGTTTTCCGTGAAGTTTGACAGGAGATGAATCGGGGCAGAAAAAACTGAAACAGCCATCCCTTGAAAACAACTTAATCTTTTATTAATTAATATATTAAATTAAAATACAACTATCCGAAATTACCGGGTTTCTCCAAAACGACTGCAAATCCTTGCAAAACGAGATGGCATTATCGCATTGGAATGCCTCGGGTTGAAACAGCCAAGTAATTGATTGCTATTTGAGCACTTGAGCAACCGATGTTGTCCAAACGAGTGCTCGCGCAGAAGAAAAAAGAACGAAACAGAATTTAATCGCTGCACGAACCGCAGGTTTACTGCATGACCAAGGGCAAGGCGCACAAGGCGCACAAGCGCATATCCATTAAGAATTTGGATGCCAAGGCAAGCTGCGTGCACAGCAAAATATCCCCCGCAACCGTCAGAGCGAAAAATTTTGAGGAAAATCTTTACGACGCACACACATCCAACCAAGCGCTCGCGCAAGTCGAACGAATAGCCGGCTACCGCCCACAAACAGACATCACGGACAGAGGCTGCCGGGGCCAAACCGCTCCGGAAGCTCCCAACTGGGCCTACCCGCTCGTCCCAAGCCCAACGCCACCAAACACAAAAAACGCACCGCACGAAAAACGCTTCCGCCGACGCGCCGGCATCGAGCCGCTCATCGCCCACCTCCAAAGCGACTTCCGCATGGCGTGCAATTTTCTCCAAGACTCCTCAGGCGACTCCATCTATCTCCTCTTCGCCGCCTCCGCTTGGAATCTCCCCTTGTGGATGCGCCGCTTTTTGGCGGCTCTTCTCTCCTGCCTCCGCAGTTTCCTCCCTGGCTTCAAAAA
>JAIRTK010000031.1 GCA_031254955.1 Opitutaceae bacterium | reverse complement strand
GCTCTGCTTCTAAAGGGTCATGTTCACTGGGAAAGGGTATTAAAACCGGCGGGAATCCGCGTAATCTGTTGATAGGTTTTTTTGGGGGCTGGGTTTCCTTCGCCCTCGTTGCCTCCTGTGCTCAATTTTCGGCGCTTCCCTTACTTCTGTTTTTTCTTTGCCAGATTGAGAAGCAGCCGGTCGGTCTCCCGCAGATTAAAGCGGACGCTCACCACGGAGTTCAGCTCCGGGCCGTCGGTGTATTTGGTGTAAGTCGTCGCGACGACGGTGCCGTCGGGCAGCACTTCGACGCCGGGGTAGCCGCAATCCCAGTCGCGGTGGCGACCGTTGGGCATGTTCCAGCGGTGGTTGTTGATCAGCTTTATGCGGTAGAGTCCTTTTTTTCCGTTGACGATATCATCATATTTGCCGACCCAGGCCACGAAGTGGTTTTTCGTCGGGCTGGGCCGTCCGGTGTCGCGGAAACATACAACCAGGCGGCCGTCCGGCGTGTAGCCCGCCTTGTGGCGGTCGCCCCACAGGCCTCTCGGCAAAAGTTTCGGCTTCGACCAGGTGCGGCCTTCGTCGTCGCTGGTCATGCAGAGGGACTCGTGCTTGATGTTTTCGCGCATGAGGCAAAGGAGTTGTTGGCCGTCGGGCGAGCGGACGAGTTCCGGTTCGCAGGGTTTGCGGTCGGGGATGTCGAGCACGACGCGCCACGGCGCGCTCCAGGTGAAGCCGCCGTCCTCGGAGATGCTTTGCGCGATGACATTGGAGGTTTTGTCCTTGGTTTCGCCCGGGCGGCGGATGTTGGTGATGCCGAGCAGGCGTTTGCCGCCGTCGATGGGCTTGATGTCGCAAAATGGCATCGCGGTGCCGCCGAGGCCCGACGGTTTCATGGGCGACCAGGTCTTGCCCTCGTCCTCGGAATACGCGTAGTGCATGGTCTTGCCCTCGTCGGGGCCGTGCCCGGCAAACACGAACAAGCGCGCCACGCCCTTGGGGTCCACGAGCCGGTAAATCGTCGGGCAGTTGCTGGCCTTGCTCCAGTTTTCCGGCACGGGCAGCAGGTCGCTCCACGTTTTCCCGCCGTCGTCGCTGCGCTTCAACGGCCCGCACGGGCCGCCGTGCCCGATGGTCCAGACGCAATACAGGGTCTTGCCATCGGGCAACAGCACGGTGGTCGGGTGGCCTTGGTAAATTTTCTCGGTGCCGCGCGCGACGACGACCTGGCGCGAGGCGTCGCCCGACAGGTCGAGCGTGGGGACGGGCATCTCGCGCGACGCGGGGATATAACCCTGCGCCCGTGCCAGGACGGACGCGAGCAGCGCGGACAACAGTACCATGCAAAGGGAGGACGATTTCATAGGCAACGAGGGTCTGCGAGGGAGGAAGTCGGGGGACATCTCCGCATGAACACGCCCGTCCCCGCCGGTTTCAATCACGACTTGCCGGTTTCCAAAGGGAACCGCGCAGGCGCTCCGCCTTGGCCGGATTTCGAGAGTCTGTTTTTTGCAAGAGTTGAAAACATGCCTGCCGGTTTCGATGGACACGCGGATGACGGGGTGGAAGGCTGGCGCGGTGGACAATCCGAATGCCGCCGCCGAGACAGAAGAGGCCCGCCGTTTGCTGCAAACCGCCGGGAGCCTGCGGGGCGCGCTCGAAATGCTGGTGGCTCAGTTCAGCGTGTTGCAAACGCGCGCGCATTTGCTGCTCACGGTCGCCACGCTGGCGCTGACGATCACGGGCTTTTCCGGGCCGAAGATCGCGGCGGCGGGCGCATTCCAGCGGCACGGCATGGCCGCGGGGCTGGTGTTGGTGCTGGTTTCCATGTTGCTGATTTTGTGGGGCAGCCTGCGCATCCGCTGGGTCACGCAGTTTTCCGGGGAGAACGACGAGGCGTTGCTCGGAAAAATCCTCCGCTATCGCAATGCGAAGACGCGGTTGTTTTTCGCCGAGCTATGCCTCTTGGTCTCCGGGTTGACAGCCTACGTGGCGGCGGTGGTGGGATATTTCCTGCTCGGGGCTCCGTAGAGGCGTCGCTTGCGCCGTCCCTGCGGGGGAAACCGGAGGCAAAAATCGGTCCAGACGCGCGGGTGGTTCCCAAAGGAAACCGATTGAGGAGGATTGTCCATCCCCCGGTATGCGCTGTTGTGTATTGAAGACTCCCCGAGGATTTCCCCCGCCACTTTTCATGAGCCATCCGATCAAAAACTTCACGCGTCACGGCATTCCCGCCCAAGGCTGGAACACCTGGAACACGCGCAGCGTGCTCAGCCATGTGCTCATGCCCGAGGCCCTCGCGCTCAACCTGTCCTTCTGCCACTACGGCATGTTGCAGCTCGTCACGGACGCATTTTTTGAGGTGCGCGAGCAAGGTGCATCCGCCGGCGTGCGCCTCGTGGAGTCGGAAGTGTCGCTGCCGCCGCGCCGCGTGGGCGTGCAACCGGGCCGCCATGCCTACGACGCGAGCTACACCGCGGTCACCGTGATTCTGGGCGAGGTCTCCATCCTCGTGGAAACCGCCGCCACCGACGGGCGCGGGATCGTCATCCTCGCCACGCCGCTCTCGCAGGCCGCGCACCGGCCGGTGTCGATGATCGTGGAGTCCGGCATGCTCTGGAACCGCCCCGGGCACGTCGGGCAGGCGTCCCCGCGCGAATGGCGCGCCGCCTGCGGCGGCGGGGAAGTGGGTATCCAGTGCACGAATACACCCGTCCGCGACCCCAACGCCGGCTGCCGCTCCCCGTATTGGGTGTTCGAGCTTACCGGCCCGGCGGGTATCTCCGCCGGCGGCGCGCCGCGCACGCTCGACGAGATCACCGCGCTCATCGCCGCCGCCCGCGCGCGGGAGGACGCCTCCCACCAAAGCTACGGCGAGTTTGCCGGACTCCACGCCGCCTACCAGGCCTGCCTCGCATGGAACACGTTTTTCGACCCCGCCTTCGACCGCGTGCTCACGACCTCGTCGCGCCCGTGGAATGTCCTCCGCCTCGGCTACGGCCTGTTCTGCTGGGACACGTTCACCTTTGCATGGATGCAACTCGCCGACTGTCCCGCGCTCGCCCGCAACTCCATGCTGGAGGTGTTCCGCGAGATGGTGGATGGAAAATTCGTCCCCAATGTCGTCAACGGCAGCGGACGCCGCTCCTGGGACCGCTCGCAGCCGCCGCTCGCCGGCATCACCATGCTCGCCATCCACGAATCCGCGCCCGACCTGTCTTTTCTGGAAAACATCTGGCCCGCGCTCCTTGCCTGGAACCGCTGGTGGCACGAGGCGCGCCGCAACCCTCGCGGCCTGCTTTCCTGGGGTTCCAACCCCGTCAGGCCCAAAACCGGCGATCTCGCCGAGTTCATCCAGCCCGCCACGCCCTTCGGCGCCTCGCTCGAATCCGGCCAGGACAACTCGCCCATGTATGACGGCGTGCCGTTCGACGAGGACTCGCACCTCATGATGCTCAGCGACGTGGGGCTGGCCTCGTTGTATATAACCGACTGCCAGTCCCTCGCCATCCTCGCGCGCCACCTCGGACGCGACTCCGACGCCGCCGAGCTTGACGAACGCGGCGCCCATTATGCAAAAAAACTCGCCACGCTCTGGAACCCCGGCGCGGGCATCTTCCAAAACCTCCGCACCGACACCGGCGAGTTCAGCCCGCGCCTTTCCCCCACCCTCTTCTATCCCCTGCTTGCCGGCGTCGCCACCGGGGAGCAGGCGGACTCGATGGTGGACAACTACCTGCTCAATCCCGGGAAATTCTGGGGCGAATGGGTCATCCCCGCCGTGCCGCGGGACGATCCCGCGTATCCGGAGCAGCACTACTGGCGCGGCCGCATCTGGGCCATCCTGAACTTTCTCGTCTATCTCGGCCTCAAGCGGGCCGGCCGCAGCGACGCCGCCGCGCAACTCGCCCGGCGCTCCCGCGAGCTTTTCAAGCGAAACTGGGACGCGCGCCACGGCGTTTTCGAAAACTACTCCGCCGTCACCGGCAAGGCGGCGGAGGAGAAATTCTGCGACCCCATGTGCGCCTGGAGCGGTCTGCTCGCCTTCATGGAGTTCATGGAAAACGGACGCATCCCGCTCCCGTCCCTCCTCCGCCCCTGACACC